>NZ_CALIMQ010000148.1 GCF_938045535.1 uncultured Campylobacter sp.
GGGTAAAATTCACTCAGCCCGTCGCCAAGGTAGAAAAGCTTTGGGCAATTCAGAATTTAACCTCAGCCCATCACAGCCGTAAAGCTGCGGCAAGTCGAAATTGATATGCCTCGCCGTAGCAAAACCACGGCGAGTTTGGCTAAAGCCTGTAGAGGATCGGCATATATAGTCCAAGCCGGCAATGAGCCAGTCTTAAAACCTAAACTGCTCCCAATCCCTACTTCGCCCCTTTAGGCGGCATAAATGCGGTTAGTTTGATATCTTCGCCCGCCTTGTGTTTATAAAGTTCGATATCCACCAGCGCCGTGTGGGAGATGTTGCCGTTGGCAAGCTCGCTCGTAGGCAGATCGATCGTAAGCACGTTCGGATTTCCATTTTTGCAAAGCCCCTCGGCGTTAGGATCGTACCACGCGCCTTCGAATATCTGCACTACGCCGCGCATTATGTCATCGCTTACGTTCGCACCTGCTAAAATTTCGCCGCGAGCGTTATACACGCGCACCAGATCGCCCTGCTTGATGCCGAGCTCCTTAGCGTCCTCGGTATTTATTAACACCGGCTCGCGATCCGCGACGGCGTATCTCTTGCGATTTGAAGTGTTGCTCTGCTGCGAATGCAAGCGATCAAGCGGATGCAGGCCGAGCAAGTGAAATTTCGCAGGCTTATCTTTCATCCCGAGCCACTCGACGGGCTCAAACCACATCGGATGTGCGCCGCAGTCTTTGTAGTTCATCGCTTCTATCGTGTCGGAGTAAATTTCAATCAGCCCGCTAGGCGTTCCCAAAGCCTCCAAAACGGGATCGTTTCTAAAATCCTCAAAGCTCACGTACGCAGCACTCTCTGGCGTTTCGTGAAATTCCGTCGGCTCGTTTTTCTCCCACCACTGCTCAAAGCTCGGCATCTGTATTCCCAAAGCGGTGTTTGCATTCACGGCGCTTGCCGCTCCTTCGTAAAATTCTTTGATCCAATCCATCTCCGTTTTGCCGCCGTCCGTATAAGCCTCGGCAAGCCCCTCAGCGTAAGCCTTGCAAAGGTCAGTAAAAATTTGATAATCGTCCTTCGCGCCGTGCTGCTTAGCGACGACCTGCTTCATAGGAATGATGTGCATGTTGGAGTAGTCCCCGCTCATCGTGATGTCGTTGCGCTCATACTCCGTAGTGGTCGGGAACACGATGTCCGCCATCTTCGCAGTAGGCGTCCAGTAAATTTCATTCACTACGATAGTGCGCGGCTTGCGCCAAGCCTTGATATTGGTGTTAGTATCTTGATGATGCACGATAGGATTTCCGCCGACCCAGTAGATAAAATCTATCTTCGGATAGGTGATCTTTGCGCCATTCGCGTCGATCGTCTTGCCCGGATTTAGCAGCACGTCCGCGATGCGAGCTAGAGGGAAGGCAACCTTCGCCGTATTTACCAGCCATGCTTGGGCTGCTTCGCCGCCTTGCTTCTGATCCTGCGCAAGCCCTAAAAATTTGCCGTCCTTAACGACGCCGACGCTAGCCGCGTTCATTCCGCCGATCACGCCGCCCGCGCAGGTAGGCGCGCCGCCGTTAGCATAATGGTAGCTAAAGCCGAAGCCCCCTCCGGCAAGTCCGATCTGTCCTAGCATCGCGCACAAAGTCACGATCATCCAGTGTGCCTGCTCGCCGTGATGAGCGCGCTGGATACCCCAACCCGCCATTATCATCGTGCGATTTTCGTAAAATTTTATCGCAAGCTCTTTGATCACGTCCGCGCCAATGCCGCAAATTTCGCTCGCCCACTCGGGCGTCTTAGCCACGCCGTCGCTCTGCCCCGTGAGGTACGGCACGAATTTTTCAAAGCCCACGGTGTAGTTTTGTAAAAATTCCTTATCGTATTTGCCCTGCGAGTAGAGATGCTGCGCCATGCCTAGCATCATCGCTACGTCGGTGTTCGGGCGCGGCGCGATCCATCGCGCTTTGCCCTCGAAATACTTGCCGCTTACGGTTTTGATCGGATCGATGATGATGATCTCTTTGTCGCTGTTTTTTAGCTGCTCGAAATACTTAAATCCCTGCTCGTCCGAGCTCGTCCACGCTACGCGAAGCGTAGAGATCGGATTTAGCCCCCAAAAGACCACTACTTTGGAGTTTTCAAGCACCACCGGCCACGAGGTTTGCTGCTCATAGACCTGATTTGAGCCCGTTACGTACGGCATTATGACCTGCGCCGCGCCCGTAGAGTAATCGCCCGTGACGCCCGTAAAGCCACCGCTTAAGTTCATAAATCTATGAAGCAGCGTCCTTGAGACATGCACGTTGCCCGTGCTCTGCCAGCCGTAGCTACCGGCAAACACCGAGTCCGCACCATTTTGCTCGCGCGTCTTTTTAAGCTCGCGCGCGACGAGTTTGATCGCGTCTTCATATTTTACCTCGACCCATTCGTCAAGTCCGCGAAGCTCCGGCTTAGGATTATCTGGGTCGGCGAGGTAGGATTTTCGCACCATCGGCGCCTTGATGCGCGTGTTATAAACGAGATCCGCCATCGTATTTTGAAGAGTATTTGGAATTTTAGAGGTGATCTTCCACGGTGCGGATTTTACGATCTTGCCGTTTTTGACGCTCGCTTTTAAAATTCCCCACCGCGCCGCGGTTAAAATTTCGCCGTTTTTCTTAAGCGCGGTGAGTTTATCCGCCGCAAGCATCGAGCTTGGGATGAGCGGAAGCGCCGAGACCGCCGCGCCGAGCTTTAAAAAATTTCGTCTTTTCATTTCGTCTCCTTTAAATTGACATCTTTAGAGTGCTTTTGTAAATATTGCACCACCGCCCAGCTCTCGTCCTCGCTAATAGGCGTACGCGAAAGCATCGATTTAATGTAGCCGGGCCATTTGTTTGCCTCGTAGCTTGCGGGCTGATGCAAGGCATGGCAGACGCTACACGAGGTTTCGAATTTTTCTTTGGCTTCGGCGAAAATTTTATCCACGTCGCCGCTTAGTGCGCCCTCGTCGGTGTAGGCGGTTATTTTAACCTTATTAAAGCCGTCCTCTTCGCCCAAGCTCTCGCTTTGAAATTTAGCCTGCTTCGAAAACGCCACTGCGATTATGCGCGCTTTAGGCGTAAAATAAATAACGTTGGGCGCCTTTGGATTTTGATAGCCCGTGAGCGAAAATTTTACCGCTCCGTCCTTGGCCTCCAGCACCTCTATGGCGTTTGTGGGCAGCAGCCTACCATCCTTGTGCGACAAATCGCCGCTTACGCTTATCTGCTTTAGCACCGTGCCGTAAAGCGTCTCGCCCGCCTTAACCTCGGCGCCAGCGTAGCTTGCGATCGCTGCCGCAAGAGCTGCCGCAGCCGCAATAGAATTTAAAAACTTCATGCTTATCCTTTCTTAAAATTTTAAAAACTTCTCGTAAATCTGCCGTATAAAAAGCCCGCAAACATCACGGCCAAAATCGCTGCGAATGCCGCAAACGCTACCTGCGCGCACTGCGCCGCGTCTGCGAATTTAATGCTCGGCACCAGATAAAATCCCTCGCCGTAAAATCCGCCGAAAAAGCTCTGCACATCGCTAAGTGCGGTGCCTGCGGGGAAGGACGGGGTGCCCGTGCAACTTGCGGGGCGAAATAGCTCCGGTAGCAGGCTATCAAGCGGCGCCGCAAAAGGGAAAGCGGGTGCTGAGAGGCAATTTGCCGTATCTGCGGCAGGGTGCGGCGCGGAGCTTTGTAAATAGCCGTATATCGCGCCCGCAAAACCAAGCACGTAGGCAATGAGCCTTGCTATGAAGCCAAACGGCAGCAGCAAGCCGATGAGCGCGCCCACGCCCGCTACGGCAAAGCCCAGACGTACGAGGGTGCTCATCTGCGTAGGCGACATAAAAAGGCAGCGCTGAAAGAAAAAATATGATGTCGCAAGATAGCCTGCGCTTATCACAAAGAGCCAAAACCACGGCGTGGCAGTATTTTGCCACGCGTAAATCTTCAAAATCAATCTATTCAAGATCTCCTCCATCTTATAAAATTCTTAAGAATACTTTTTAATCTTAAGATTTAAATTTATGAGGGAATTATAGCAATAAAAGATAAAAATTCGAGTCTGTATTGCCCTAAATATCGGAGTTTTATAAGCTTTAAGCTTAACGTATAAAATTTCAATTTTAAAATTTTACGCTCCTTGCGTGGCGGCGGAAAGTTTTTGAGATATGAAATTAAAACGGTAGATTTTATAAAATTTTGTCTTTGTCGGGATCTGTTTTGAGGAAAAATAAAATTTTGATCCGAAGTAGGGCGGTTTTATCTAGGTCACACGCCTTTCTTGAAAAAAGTGGGCGCGGGGCAGAAAGGAGAGTGGGGCAAGACGAGATGCGGCAGAAGATAGGCGCGGTAGAACGGAACCCGGCGCGACAAGATAGAATAAAGCTAGCGGCGCGGCGCAAATTTTAAAATCATGCGCGCTTAAAATTGTGATCGCCCGAAGCTGCGCTTGATCAAAATAGCCCGCACTCGGAATTTACACCTTACGATAGCGCAGCGCAGCAAATCTAAAATTTAAAATTTGAGGCCGCCAAAAAACGCCGCTGCATAAATCCTCCGACTAAATTTTATCCGTTTAATTCGCCCTGCCGCGAGCCCGTTTAAATTTAAACTCTTTGCGCCCAAGATACTGCGCGCGTTGAGGATAAAATGAAGAAAAGGACGATTCTGCGTCAAATTCGAAAAACTATTCCTGCGCGCTAAAGTCGGTTTGGTAAATTAAACCGACAAGATCGATTCTGAATGAAGGCAGCGAGAAAAGGAGGCGATTCTACGCCGCAGATCAAAACCATAAATGCGCATAGGCGGGAGATAAAGAAAGCGCGGCACGGATCATTTCTGCGCACAAACGCGCAGGGGTGCACGCAGTGTTATTTCGCAGTAGAATTTTACGGATTTGATCTCGCGCGCAAAGGGCGAGATCAAGCCTAAATACCCGACAAGAGCAAATTTTACGCAAACCGCGCAAGATGAGTTTTGTGCGAGCGCTAAATCGCGGCTTTTAGCGCTTCAAATTTCGCGTCTTGCTCGGCTAGAAGCTGTCCTTTCTCATCGCGCGAGACGTAAATTTTAAAGATATTCTCGCCCGCCTTGTCGTAAAAGCCCACGAATTTTGAAAGCATCCCCATGAAAGTCTGCGTCACGAGGATGATTTTATCGATCTCATCCGTCTTTAGATGACCCGCCAAAATGCCCAGCCCGTGCGCCTCATCGCCGTTTGCGCCCATGCCGAAATTATAATATCCGCGCGCGCTCTTGCCACTTGGGATCTTGGTTTTAAACTCGATGATGAAGCTCGGCGTATTTTTTACGAAAAGCACCTCGCCCCAGCCCTCAAGCTCCCTAATGACCTCGCAGAATTTATCGCCGCCCGCGCTCTTTCCGAAGCGCTCGGGCAGGTTTAGCAGCACGTCGATCTCCTTCGCGCCTAGCTCCTTGCAGATCTGCGCGATCGAAATTTTAGGATTTTGCGCGAACAGCACCTCGATTCTCTCTTTCATTTTCATCCTTTCTAAAATAAAATTTTGAGCACCATTATAATATAAAAATTCTAAGTTACAGATAACGGCAATCAATTAAACCGTAATTGAAAAGCTTATTTTAAGAAAAATTTAGCGCTGCAAAGTGCTTATGCGTAGAATTTTAAGTGATAATACAAAGAATTTTATCTGCACGGAATTTTAGAATTCTAAAATTCCGCAAAGCTTTAGAGCTTTATCATAGCGGATCATATCCGAAGCGATTGGACCCGCTATCGCCGCGCTGCACGAAAAATACAAGCAGCACTATCCAGCCCACAAATGATACCAAAAGCCCGATATCCCCGAAAAAAGCACCCACGATCGGCGTTAAAATAAGCAGAAAAAACCAGCCGCTTCTATCGGTGTCATGTAGTCGCCTAACTGATACGGCGATGGCTGACACGAGCATGGCTAGCTGAAAAAGCGCATCTATAATGCCGATTTCTTGATGGACTATTTTGCCGGCTATTATTTGATTGTACCCTATCGTAGTGCCTAAAACGCCATCTATCAAGCTCAAAACAATCCCGCCAAGCACGGTAAATAGAAAAAAACCAGTACTCCGACCTTGATGCTCGCCCGCTAAATGCGGCGTATTTTTGCTTGACGCAAGTTTGCACGGACTCCATAAAAGTCATTTTAAACTCCTTTTTTAAAATAATATAGGATTATACTAATCGCCCCTTAAATTTAAATACCTAAAACTCCCGCCCGTTCATCTGCCTTACGTGATACGCCAGATTCGCTAGATTGTAGCCACCTTTTGAAGCGGTAACCTCTCTAGTGCCATAAACCGCCGAAACATTTAGAATTACCGAAGCTAACCACCCTATGGCAAATACTAAGGCGAAAAGCTGTGAGTCAAGCGCTATCAAGACCAGAGTTACTATCTCCGTAGCTGCAATAACATAAAACGCTCTTAGATAGTTCTTCTCTCCGCTGCAATCGTAAAGCTCTTTACTAACTAGCAGCTGATAGATCAGATATACCGCTGTACATACACAATAAATGCTTATCATAAAAACTGATGGATTAAACAATTCAAATCCTACAAATATAGTGCTTACTGCGCTTATAGCCGAAGAAACCCCGACTAGCACGGCGTTTGATAGTAGATCCGTGCTGCGTATAGCGCGCGCTAAAAAATATAGCCCCACAGCTAGGCATATCATCGATATAAGTCCGACGCCCTCCAACGCACCCACTTTATCTACATTCTTGATATATCTGCCTACCGCATTTAACGCCTCAAGCCCAAACGCTATGTAAAGGGTAGTTTTGGCAGTAGATAGGTTTTCGCTCTGTTCTTTAGCATCATCCGCATAAGCATACAGGATTGCTCCCGCGCCTATGGATATATTTAGCTTTCGCACCATATCAGGCAACCTAAAAAAGTCGCTAATAAGCCAGATCAAAAACAAAACATTAGGCACCGAGAAAATAACCATAAAATGAAAAAAGCCCTGTTCTATATCCTTTAGGTCTGATGCTTGCACGCCCAAATCCGGACGAGATGAGTTTACAAGCGCCAACAGATCGTTACTTTCTATACTCGTCCACATGACAGCAACCACTACTAAAAAAAGCCAGATGAGAAATGGCAGCCCGCCTAAAAGCTGAAAAATCGCGGAGATTATACGCCCAAGATAAAATCTATGCGCGCCGAAAGGCCCGAGGAACATATAAAATACGTAGGCTTTATTTAGATCGTAAGCCTTATCTGAGCTTTGCGCAGAGCTAATTCTATCGGAATTTGAGGAAGCTGAATTTTGCCAAGTGGAATTCTGCTCTGTAAAATTCTGCGAGTTCGCAGCATTTTCAGTAGAATTAAAACTTTTAGCGTTAGAATCTTGCTCGCTAGAGCCTGTCGCGGCAGAATCTCGCAAAATAGAATTTTCTTCATCCAAGCCTTGAGCTGCAAAAGCTAAATTTTGCTCCGCAGAATTTTGTGGAGTAAAATTTTGCCTTATGGAAGTGGAATTTTGCTCTATAGAATTCCGAGTCGCAGAATTTTGCTCGCTAGTATCATCCGCCGCAAGAGCTTCTTGCGCTAAATCTAAATTCTCAGATTGCTCCTGTGGTTTCTCGTCCAGGGGCTTTTTCTCTTCGCCACTTTTACGTCTTATACTGGTTAGCGATGCAGGATTACTGCTGCCGCCCCAAATATCTTCGCCCATCTGCTCTCCTTGATTTTTAAAGCAATTTTACCTGAAATTTAAGGAATTTTTGTATATTCGCCGCTACAAATTCAAAACAAAGGACAAAAATGTCAAAAGTAACATTTCAAGGAAAGCCTGTAGAGCTAAGCGGGCAAGAGATAAATCTAGGCGATCGCGCGCCGCAAGTGCGCTTAGTAGCTCAAGATCTAAGCGAAATTGAGATCGCTAGCGGCAAGCACGTGCAAATCATCGTCGCTGTGCCATCGCTAGATACGCCCGTCTGCGCGACGGAGGCACGTAAGTTCAACGAGCGCGCCGCATCGCTTCCTAACACTGAAGTAATCGTCGTTTCGATGGATTTACCGTTTGCGATGGGGAGGTTTTGTACGACTGAGGGGATCAAAAATCTACGCGTTGCAAGCGATTTCCGCGATAAGGAATTTTGCCGCCGCTACGGCACTCTCATCGCCAGCGGCGCATTAGCAGGTCTCAGCGCCAGAGCGATCTTCGTCATAGATACCGCAGGCGTTGTGGTTTATAAAGAGCTCGTAAGCGACATAGCCTCTGAGCCCGACTACGACGCAGCGCTGGATTTTGCAGAGCTCGTCGCTCGCAACAGCTGCTCTAACTGAGCAAGATAATAGATCCAAGGTTTGGATAATTTTCGCCTTGCTTTAGTTCACTACTTTAAGCAAATTCGCCCTACTGCAAGTAAAAAACGAAGTAGGGCGCTTAAAATTCTACTTCAATTTTAAATTTTGATTTTACGCTTTGATTTGCGCTTCGGTGCACGCAAAGCTATTAACGCACTGCGATAGTAAGCAGATGAGAACAAAATTTATAGGATCGCCTGCTGCTAAATTTTAAATTTAGCCATAGCGGGAGTTGAAATTTTAAATTTGCCCGCTTAGCCACTCCGCGCGATAAACTCGCTAAAAGAGATCTCCTGTGCGTAAAATTTAACTCCGAGCGAGGCGAGTTTGTCTTGCAGCGGTAGTGCCAGCTCCTCTATGCCGCTAAATACGCAAAGCGGCAAATTTTGCGCCCTCTCTTTAGTCGCCGCAAAGCTCTCGTCATCAAAAATTTTCTTTAAAAACACGAGCGTTTTTACCTTGTCCGTGCCCAGATCCTCGATAAAAACGCTGAAATATTTATATCCCAGCTCCTCGCGCGCTTCATCTTTCATTGCGTAGTCGTCTGCTAGTTCGCGGTAAAATTCGTTGTTTAAATCCGCAAACGGCGCGATCGCTTCAAGCGAGCAAGGCGCCTCAAGTGCGGCAAGTGCGGTTAAAATTTCTTCAAATTTAACGATGTCGTCCGCGACTTTAATCGGCTCCCAAGAGCCGGCGCCGTGATAGGCAAAATACACGGGCGAGGCGTCCCCGAGGGCAAAATCGACGAAAAACGGATCGTCCATGCCGTTACGCGCGATGACCCGCCAGCTCTTGCGCCACTGGCCCGGTGCGTCGTCTGCTAGCTCCTCGCCAGTTTTGCGGCTAGCGAGCCTATATCCCTCCTGAAAGCTCTCAAACTCGCCCTCATCAGGATAGAAAAAAGGTAGCAAAACAGACTCTGAAACGATACGTTTGCGGATAAAATTTCGGATCAAACTTGAGATTTGCACGGCGCGGCCTTTGGGTTAAATTTGAGCGAATTTTAGCAGAGTTTTTAGTTCGCGCAAAATTTACACCCAAATTCAACAAATTGCAAATTTGAGCGCGAAAAGACAAGCGGAAGTATCGCGAGATGATTTTGAGAGTTGTGCAGAAATTTTAAGTTAAGGCTAGACAAGTAGTCTGCCGCAGTCCAAAATTTTCAAACTCATTTAAAGACGCTCGCGAGACGATGCGCCGCCAAAAAGACAAGCGGAAGTATTTTACAGAAACATTTTGCTTTGCAAAAACGCTACGCTTGTTTTGAGATGATTTTTGTGGTTGCGACGTAAAATTTCGGCGTAGATAGAACGTATAGTTCATCGAGCCGAAATTTTACTAGCTCCGCAAAAAGCACTCACGAGACAACGCGCTACAAAGATTGTAAGATTTTAGGTTTACTAAACGCCTGTATCGGCTTAATCTCTCCCTTAAATTTCTCAATTTGAGCAAGCACGGTGTGAGCCGAGTTGCTTTGCGCAAGACTTGACGTGCCTTTATCGAACGTAAGCACGTTTACGCAGCCGTGCTGGCAGAGGCTCTTCTCGCCCCAAACCTCGGGATCGTACCACGCGCCCTCGCAGATCGCTGCGACGCGCTCGGGCACGATGTCGGTAACGAGCACGCCCGCTAAAATTTCGCCGCGATCGTTGAAAACGCGCACGATGTCGCCGTTCGCAAGCCCGCGAGCTTCGGCATCTTTTGGATTTATTAGCACCGGCTCTCTGCCGCTAACCTCGGCAAAATTTCTGATGATCGAATTGTTTAGCTGGCTGTGCAAGCGGTAGCGAGAGTGCGGACTTACGACGTGGATCGGATACTTCGCCGTCTTTTTCGCATCCCCCAGCCACTCTTTAGGTTCAATCCAAGTAGGCATCGGCGGGCAGTCGGCATAGCCCATCTTGGCGATCGTTGGTGAGTAAAGCTCGATCTTGCCAGATGGGGTGCCTAGGCGGTTTTTGGCGGGATTTTCGCGGAATGCCGCAAGGCGCGTGTATAGTGCGCTGCTCTCGTCGTCCTTTTCAAAGCGCACGAAGCCTTTGTCGTAAAATTCCTCAAAGCTAGGCATCGTTATATTTAGGCCTTTGGCTTGCTCTACGGCATCGGCGTAGAATTCCTTCATCCATCCTAGCTCATCCTTGCCCTCGCTAAAGACCTCGCCGTATCCCCAGCGCTTGCAGATCTGCTCGCAGATCCAAAAGTCGCTCTTACTCTCGCCCATCGGCTCGATTGCAGGTCTGTAAGCGACTATATATTCGCCCGTAGCGCCCGTTTGGTTGATGTCGTTGCGCTCGACCTCGATCGCGACGGGAAGCACGATGTCGCTAAGCTTCGCCGTGCTCGTCCAGTAAGGCTCGGCGGTGATGACGGTATCAAATTTACGCCACTGCCTCACAATATTATTCACGTCTTGATGGCGCGTAAACATCGATCCACACGCCATATAAGCGACTCTCATATGCGGCAGCTTGATCTTGGTGCCGTCGTAGTCAATCTGCTTGCCTGGATGCTCCAGCGCCTCTATGCTGCGAGAGGACGGGATGGTGATATTTTTCGCGCTTTTCCAAGGCGCAGAGCCCGTGTTTTCGTATTTCTCATCTATGCGTGTGCTAAGTCCCTTTAAAATCGGAGCCACCTTATTCGTAGCGCCCGCAGAGCCGTAGCCCAGGCTAAATTCAAAGCCGAGACCCTCCTTGCCGATATATCCCAGCATCGCATTAAGCGCCACTAGCGCCCAGAAAGGCTGCTCGCCGTGATCTGCGCGCTGCAAACCGCGACCGATCAAGATCGTAGTCGGCTCCTTTGCAAGCGCTGTAGCAAATTTCGCAATAGCATCCTCGCTAAGCCCGCAAATTTTGCTCGCCCAAGCTGCATCCTTTACGATTTTATCGCTCTCGCCTAGAAAATACGCTTTAAATTTATTAAATCCGACGGTATATTTTTTGATAAATTCCTCGTCGTAGAGGTTGTTCGTAAAGAGATAATGGCACATACCGATGATGAGGGCGGTATCGGTGTTTGGGCGCACGATGATATCTTCGCTGCCGAAGTAGCGCGCGGTGTCGTTTCTCATCACGTTTACGCTGTAGGTTTTGATGCCCGATTTTTTAAGCTCTTGCATGCCGATATAGCCGTCGTGCGTAGGCGGAATGGATGAAATTTGATTGGTTACCGCAGGATCAGTCGCCCAGAATACGACGTTTTTGGCGTTTTTGACGATCGCTTTCCACGTAGTAGGCGCGTCATAAACGGCGCTTGAGCCCAGCACGTGAGGCATGATGACGAGCCCCGCGCCAGTGGAGTAATCGCCGCTTTCCTCTACGTAGCCGCCTAAAATTTTAAGCATTCGGTGCGCTACGGTGCGTCCCCAGCCGATCTTGCCGCTACCGCCCCACCAGTAGCACTCGCCATAGATCGCCTCGGCGCCGTATTTGTCGAAATTTTCTTTTAGCGCTTTCGCCGCTAGATCAAGCGCTACGTCCCAGCTAACGCGCACGAACTCCTCTTTGCCGCGCAGTTCGCTCTTTGCCGCGCCTTTTGCCTTCAGATAGCTTTTGCGCACCATCGGATAGAGCACGCGGTTTTCGTTTTGGATATTATCGGGCAGGCTGTAATTCATCGTGTTTGGAAATTTATCGCCCTCAAATTCGCTTACCGAAACGATCTGCGACGAGTTTAAATTTAGCCAAAAAGTACCGAATCTATTCGCGCCGAATACCTTTTTGTTATCAAAAATCGTCTGAGAAACCCCCTCGATCCTGCTAGCGCTTGCTGCGCTTGCGCCTAAAATCCCTGCCTTTAAAAAGTCTCGCCTTTTCATCTGATCTCCTTTATCATTCAGGTTTTTTTGCGTTGTGTTGTAGATATTTTATGATCAAATTTAGCTCGTCGTCCTCGAGCGCTACGTAGTTTGCATTGATCATCTCTTGTAAATTTGCAGGCCACTGATTTGCCGTGAAGCTCTTTGGCTCATGCAGGCGGTGACACGCCGAGCAGATCTGCTCGTAGTTCGTCTTTGCCTCCGCATAAAGCGCCTTAGCGTCCTTAGCTACGGCATCCGAACTGATCTCGTAAATCCCCTCGGCTTCGTACCAGATCTCGCCGTAATCATCCTCGAGCTTTTTGCCCTTTTTAAAATTTGCTTCGGCTTCATTCGTAAAAATCGCGTAAATTTCAGCCTCTTTCATATTTTTTTGGATTTGAAGCTGATAGTTTTCGCTCACGACGCCTTTGATTTTAATCTTGGTAACGCCACCTTCGCTGGATATCACCTCGATCGGCGTTAAAATTTCAGCCTCGCCGATTGCTTTGCCGTCTTGCGAGATCGTAGCGGTTTTGGAGATTACCTCGCCGCCGAAAAGCGAACACGCACAGATAAATGAGATAAAAATTTTCCTCATAAAGTATCCTTTCTAGGTTGTCTTTAACGCGAATTATAAATCAAAAATAAATTTAAATTTGTCGCGATTGCGACGAATTTATCCTTTTTATGTAAAATTTACGTGAAATTTTATGCAAAGAGCTGCTATGATAGATAGACTAAATAACGATTACAGTGAGAAATTCGACTTTTTAAGCAAGGAGCGTATTGCTAAATTTAGACGCGAGAGCTACGCACGCGGCGACGTGATCTACGCGCAGAAGTTTAAATTTATCATTCTGCTGCGCGGCAGAGCGAAGCTAAACTGCTATGAAAACGGCAAGGAATTTATCTTTAGCTTCGTAAAAAGCGGCGCCTACGTCTGCTTGGATAAAAACACGAGCCTTGAAATTTTAAGCGACTGCGAGACGCTGCAGATCAATATCTCGGAGCTTTTCGAGCTGCTTGGAGACGAGTTTTCAAGCTCGATCATAAACGCGCTTATTAAAAACCTCCACTCGCAGCGGATTTTGATAAAAGAGATCGTCTTTGCGAAAATCCAGACGCGAATTTTAAATTTTCTAAATCGCATCGCAAACGCAGACAAGATCGTGGAGCTTCCCTTTAATATAATGACGCTTGCAAGCCTGCTCGGCGCGCCTCGCCAAAACGTCTCCCAGGCGATTACGAAACTCGTAAACGACAAAAAGATCATGAAATTAAAGGGAAATAGAATTAAAATTTTGTAGTTTGAATCTCGCGGCGGATCTAAATTTAAACGCAAAAGGCTATTTTGAGCGAAACCGCCTAGTAAAAAGGGCTAAAACCAAAATGTAATTAGCCCTAAATTTAGCTTATTTGCGAAGCTTATGTGTGCTACAAAGCTACGTTTAAAAAATCGAGCCTCTACTTGCAGGTCGCAACGGATCGTCTCCAAAGCGGTTGCCTCCGTTAGTGCCTTGCTGGATAAAAAATACGATCAATACTACTGAGCCTATTATCGGGACAAGAATTAACAGATAAAACCAGCCGCTTCTATCGGTGTCATGTAGTC
>NZ_CALIMQ010000149.1 GCF_938045535.1 uncultured Campylobacter sp.
TCTTTAATGGTTTGCTTTGTATTTTTGACCTCTATAACATCTTCGGTAGGCACAAGCACTTCGCCGATCTTAGCCTCAAGCGCTTCGTCTTGCTTTAGCGCTTCTATCGCGCGCTTTACCGCCATCTCGCTGCCGGCGTAAGTTTGTATCGCATACCATTTATTTGCCATATTGTATCCTTGCTTAAGCCGTTATTAAAGCGGACATAATCAGATCCACTAGCGCTAAAAACAGTGCGATAACTACGACTACGACGACCACAGAGATATATGCTGTTTTAGTTTGATCTTTAGTCGGGAAAATTACCTTATCTAACTCTACTTTTGCTTGTTTATAATACTCTTTTACTTTTTCCATACCCAATCCTCGTGGCAGGGCAAGAGGGATTCGAACCCCCAACCATCGGATTTGGAATCCGGCGCTCTACCGTTGGAGCTATTGCCCTATAACAATTAGCCTTTTAACTTTACTTCTTTATGAAGTGTGTGCTTTTTTAATCTAGGGCAATATTTTTTAAGTTCTAGTTTTTCGGTCGTAGTTTTGCTGTTTTTATAAGTAGTATAGTTAATATCGCCACTTTCGGAGCATTTTAATCCGACCTTTACTCTACTTGAATTCTTTGCCATTTGGTTTCCTTGAATAAAAAAGCAAGCGGAATTTTAAAATTCCGCTTGCAAAAAATTAAGCGATGATTTTCGAAACGACGCCTGAGCCTACTGTATGACCGCCTTCGCGAATCGCGAAGCGAGTACCTTGCTCAAGAGCAATCGGAGCAATTAGCTCAACGGTAATTTTAACGTTGTCGCCAGGCATTACCATCTCGGTTCCCTCAGGAAGAGTAATCGAACCGGTAACATCTGTCGTACGAACGTAAAACTGCGGTCTATAATTATTAAAGAATGGAGTATGGCGTCCGCCCTCTTCTTTAGTTAGGATATAAACCTCGCCCTCAAATTTAGTATGAGGAGTGATCGATTTTGGTTTGCATAAAACCATACCGCGCTCTACTTCCTCTTTCTTAGTACCGCGCAATAAAACACCTACGTTATCGCCAGCTTCACCTGTATCCAAAATCTTACGGAACATCTCAACACCAGTGATAACTGACTTCTTGTCTTCACCGAGACCAAGGAGCTGAACTTCATCACCTACCTTACATACACCGGTTTCAATACGGCCTGTGGCAACAGTACCACGACCGGTGATGGAGAA
>NZ_CALIMQ010000150.1 GCF_938045535.1 uncultured Campylobacter sp.
CTGCGTAAAAAAGCCCGATTAGCATCACCCAGCCTACGATAGGCGCATAAGGCTTGTCGAGCATTATAAAAACAATGGCGATATAAAATTGCAAAATTTTAACTACCGCATAAAAAGGCCCGTAAAAACGCCTAGCCCTTTTTATGATTAGTAGCGGCTTATCCGGTTTGGTATCGTTCATTTTATCTCCTTGCTTGAATGTCGCATTACGGTTTTAAATTTAGCGCTAAATTCTATCTTTGCTACGCTTACGCAGCGTTTAAATTTAATCTTGCCAGCGGTTACGGCTAAATTTTAAATTTTCAAACTTGCCGTTTAAAAGAGCCGTCATCTGAGGGAGTGCGCGCAGGCGGGCGCAAGCAAAAAATAGCCTCGGGCGCCGTTTTATCGCGGGCCTTCGTCCGCATCAAGTCATACCGAGCCGCGCTAAGCCCCAAAACTCACGCGATTTATAATTTTGCTATCGAGCCGCACCGAACCGCAGCCAAACTCGCGCGGCGAAAATCTAAATTTACGCTATAATCTTGCAAAGCGGAGCGTAGAACTCCTGCTGCGTTAAACAAAGGTCCGCAAATTCGGGCTTCTTAGCTTTCGCGCGGCTGCGGCGTAACGCTAAATTTAACGGAGGGCGCATGGATAAAGAGCGGTATATTTTTGAGAAATTTAGATCGAAGCTTAACGGCGATGATTGCGCCGTAATCGGCGAGCGAGCGTATTGCAAGGACCTTTTCGTCGAGGGCGTGCACTTCCGCCGCGGCTGGCTGAGCCTGCGCGAGATCGGCGCAAAGGCGATGCTCGTAAACATCTCGGACATGATCGCGACGAACGCGCGCGCCAAATACGCACTGCTGGGGCTTGCGATGCCGCGCGAGATCGGCACGCGCGAGATCGACGAGCTGTGTGCGGGCGTGAGTGAAACGGCGCGCGAGTGGGGCATACGGATCATCGGCGGTGACACGATCGGCTCGGATCGCATCGCGCTTAGCGTGAGCCTGATTGGCAAATGCAAGCACCCCGTGTTTCGCAGCGGCGCGCGCGTGGGCGATCTCATCGCGCATACGGGCGAGCTGGGCGGCGTCGGGCGCGATCTAGCGGTGCTTTTAAGAGATGAAATTTCGCCCGCTAGCTCGGATACACAAAACCGGGACGATAAAATTTCGTCGCTGCAAAGCTCAAGCACCGCGCCGCAGGGTCTCAACGCCGAAGCTTCAGCTGCACAAAATCCTGGCGATGAGGTGCGAAGCCCGGGCGATAAAATTTCGCCTACGCACGCTAAACTGCAGAGCCTGGACGCTGGAATTTCGGTAGAAAATTCCGTGTCGCAGAGCGGAGACGATCGCAAGAACCCTACGGCGCAAGATAGCGGGCTGCAAAGCGGCGGCTATGACGACTCTGCCGGTAAAATTTCTACGCAGTTCGACAACGAAATTTCTACGCAGAGCTTTGATGGCAAAATTTCTGCGCCGAGCCCTGATAACGGAAATTCTACGCAAGATTTGAATGCTTACACCGCGTGCAGCGTGTCGCAGGGCTCTATAACACAAAATTTAGATATTCACGCTTCGTATGACGGCTTGCAGGGCTCCGCGACGCAAAATCGGGACGCGAAGTTTTTTGAGCAAAATTTTACGACGCAAAATTTGAGCGTAGGAAATTCTATCGGAAATTTTATGGCGCGAATATCCGCGGCGAATTATACGGCGCAAAGCCTCTCATGCGAAAATTCTACATCGCAAAGCTCTGCAGGCGAAAATCCTGTGCCGGGTAGTGGCTCATATCGCTTGCGCGAGGATCTACGCGCAAAAATTTCAAAAAATTCGCGCTTCGTCAGGCCCGTCTTGCGCGATAAGTTTTTTTACAAGGCGGCGAAGTTCATTAGCGCGGCGATGGACATTAGCGATGGGCTCGCGCAGGACTTGCCCCGCCTGCTGGAGGCTAGCGGCGTGGGTGCGCGCTGGATCGCCAGCCCTAGCGAGGCTGCGCTGCAAAGCGGCGAGGAGTACGAGATTTTGTTTAGCTTCGCGCCGAAATTTTTGCCCAAAATCTACGCGATTGCCGCTAAAACGGGCGTCGCGATCAATATCATCGCCGAGGTTTGCCCGCGCACGCCGCAAAGCTCGATGGAATTTCACGGCAGCTCGCACCACTTCGCGCCTTGAAATTTGCCGCGACCGCTTTAAATTTTAAGGCGAGGGGTTTGAATTCCAGTTCGAAACGACGCGCCGGGCAAATAAATTTTACTTAGCAAGTGAGCTACGACGTGCTTTATACCAAAGAATTCGCGGTTTTTGGCATTTGCCGAATGGGTGAGAGATGGGATACGACTCGCAAGGGTGCTGCGGCTAGCGGACATGAGACTTAAATAGGTAAATTTCATATCCAAAATGTTCGGCGGTTCAAGCCTTGCGTTTAAATTTAATCTACAACTACAAGCCGAATTTTAATATGTCCAATTTAAATATCAGCGCAGACGGCGTGCATCGTGGCTCCGTCGTTTGCCACGACGTAGAGGCGACCCCTACTAGCGAGCATGATCTGATCCGAGCCGAATTGAAACTCGCCGAATTCCACCTCTTCTAAGATCAAGCCGTCGTCCGCGCTAATCAAAACGGGCTTGCCGCGGCGATCTGCGAGTAAAATTTTATCCTCGCACCACGCGAAATGTTCGGTACCGCCGGTATCAAGCTTAAAGATCACCTCGCCGCTTGCCGCGTCTACGGCATATAGATGCCCATTCTTGCCCGCAGTGCCGAAATACAGCGTCTCGAGACCCCGCCGCTTACCTTGCGCATCAAAATGCGACGCCGCTGCGCCGCGCAGGCAAACCGGCGTATATAGATACGCGCCTAGCTTCAGCCGCCAAAGAATTTTGCCTTTTGCTGCCGCTTTTTTGCGGGCTTGCTTGCCGCTGTTTGAAATTTTATCTTTCGTCTCGCTCGTTTCATTGCGCGGATTGCTTTTGTGCGCTTTGCAAACAGTCGCCGCATCGTCATTTTCGGAGGAATTTTTCAAATTTTCGCCCGCCGCGCCGCCGAAATTTGCTGCGCCGCCTAAATCAGTCGCCACGCCGCTTAAATTTGATCCGTCCTGCGAAGCTATGCACTCCATCATAAAGGGCGAACTCATCCGCACGCAAAAGCCCTCAAACTCGTAGGTTCGCGCATCGTTGTAGATCTGCTTCACGGGCGCAGGAGCGTCGCCAAGCTCGCTCATTTCGCCGTCTTGTATTTTGATGAGTTTTGCGGGCGAATCGACGAAGCCCTCGTAGTATCTCGTATTTAGCACGAAGTGG
>NZ_CALIMQ010000151.1 GCF_938045535.1 uncultured Campylobacter sp.
GAGCAGTGTCCACGCGATCAGCACGAGCACAAAGTCCAAAATCGATATAGCGTTGTTGTAAATCACGCCGCCGATGATGCCGCCGAGGACGTAGTTCTGCACCTGATCGGTCGCGGAGTTCGGCGCGAGGTTGCCCTTGCCGAGCAGGTTGATCTGGAGGATGAGACACAAAAGGCCGAGCGCGAGCTTGCCCAGCATCAGAGAGTAGATCAGCATGTCAGTCCTCCTTGTCCACAATCTTCACGTCGCGGTTCAGAAGATGCGTCCGTTCGTACTGAAACGAGGTAAAGTCCGCATTGAATGTCACCGCGTAAAACGTCCCCTGCACATCGATGATCATCCCCTGTTTCAAATACGTCGAGTTGGTGCGGATCTTTTGCACGGGCACATCCAGATCCACACTGAGGCTGTGGAGGAACTGCGCCATGCGCGAGGTCGCCTCCACATCGCTCTTTGTCCGGTTGTAGTCGTTCCACTGCATTCCTCCGAGGAATGCGACCATGAGGAAGAGGATGACGATGAGGTCGCGGTAGCGCGTTGCAAGGCGGTTGCGCAGATATTTAATGCTCACGAACAGCAACGCAGCGAGCGCGAGAAATGAAAGCACATACCAGACATTATCGCCGAACTGGCTGTGCGCCGTGATATAGTTATAGGTATAAAAATTCAAGTAATCCCCTCCTTTTCCGCCTGTAGATTACTACGAGGGGTGCGCCGCGTCAAGTGTTTTATCGTGTAAATATGTATTCAGTATGCGATTGTATTTTCTCTGTATTTTCTGTTATAATATTGAAATTATCCGCACACATAACGGAGGGACAGCCCTCCGGAGCGGGTAATGGAACTGTTTTCTGTGTATAAGGGGATGCCTTCCACATCCCGGCGGGAGAGAAACGCCATGAAAGGTGAGCTGTATATCAAGGAAAGGCGGTGCAAAGGCTGCGGCATCTGCGCCGCATTCTGCCCGAAGCAGGTGCTCGAGGTGAGCCTGCTCGGCAAGATTGTGCCCGTCCGACCCGAGGACTGTATCGCGTGCGGGCAGTGCGAGATGCGCTGTCCCGATTTTGCGATATTCGTGGAGCGGAGGGAGGAACGCAAATGAGCGAGACGAGAGCAAGGCTCATGCAGGGCAACGAGGCGGTCGCCGAAGGGGCAATTGCGGCAGGTGTGACGTTCTTCGCGGGCTATTTCAAAGATGCGCGAGATAAATTCGAATACTATCAAAGCCACCGCGAAATTTTAGATGAGATGCTAAGACAGGGCGCGCAAAGAGCGGCTGCGACGGCTGCTTCATTGATGCAAAAGGTTCGCGCCGCCGTGGGGATTTATCGCTAAGGAGGGTGAGATGACGGATTACGCTAGAGAAATTTTATCTGACGGCAAGCTGCTTCGACAGAAGCTGGAAATTTTCTTGCAAACCCCGAGTAAGGTTGAAATTTACGCACGCGCCTGCGAGAAATTTTTCGCTGCGGGCAAGCAGCGCGAGTTAAATTACGTAAGCACGTGGAGCTGGTGGGGATTTTTCGGCACGCTGTTCTTTTTTCTGTACCGCAAGGAGTATAAAATTGCCGTAGCCCTATTTGCCTTTGTGGTAATTTCTTGCTTTATTCCGTTTTTGGATGGGCAGGATAGAACCATAGGAACGGCAATTAGCGTCAGTAGCGGGACTATGGCGAAATATTTTGTTTGCTATAGATTTGTCGCGCTATTGGATAAACAGGACGACGAAGCCCTAAGGCGGGGCGGCGGCGTGAATAGATGGGCGATATGGCTCGCAGTAATATTTTACGCTTTGGTCGCAATCGTGTTTGTGCTGATAATTTCAAACGGCGGCAAAATTCAGTAGTTTTAACGGCTTCCGCGCTCAGAATAGCTAAATAAATTTTAAAAAGGAGTAAGAATGAAAGCGATCGTAACGGTGATCGGTAAGGACAAGGTCGGCATTGTGGCGGGCGTTTCGGCCAAGCTCGCGCAGCTTGGGCTAAACATAGACGACATCAGCCAGACGGTTTTGGACGAGTTTTTTACGATGATGGCGGTGGTTTCCAGCGAGGAAAAGCAGGACTTTACGGCCCTGCGCGAGGAGCTAAACGAGCTAGGCGAAAAGCTAAAAGTCAAGATCAACATCCAAAGTTCGGCGATATTTGACGCCATGCACAACATCTAAGGTGCCGATATGGACATCAAAAACGTAACCGAAACGATCGCGATGATCGAGGAGCAAAATTTCGACATCCGCACGATCACGATGGGCATCAGCCTGCTTGACTGCATCGATCCCGATATTAACAAAGCAGCGGAGAAAATTTACGCAAAGATCACCGATAAGGCGCGCGATCTAGTAAAGGTCGGCAATGAAATTTCAGCAGAGCTTGGCATCCCGATCGTAAATAAGCGCGTCTGCGTAACGCCTATCGCCATCATCGGCGCAGCGACGAACGCTACCGACTACGTCCCGCTTGCCAAGGCGATGGACGAGGCGGCGCAAAAGGTCGGTATCGACTTTATCGGCGGCTTTTCGGCGCTCGTGCAAAAGGGCTACGCAAAGGGCGATAAAATTTTAATCGACTCCATCCCAGCCGCTCTCGCCGCGACGCAAAAGGTCTGCTCGTCGGTAAATATCGGCTCGACCAAAACGGGCATAAATATGAGCGCGGTCGCCGATATGGGGCGCGTGATCAAAGAGACGGCGAGGCTTTCCGATATAGGTGCTGCAAAGCTCGTCGTATTCGCCAATGCCGTCGAGGATAATCCCTTTATGGCGGGCGCATTTCACGGCGTGGGCGAGGCCGAGGTCGTCATAAACGTGGGCGTATCGGGCCCCGGCGTCGTTAAGCGCGCGCTTGAGAAGGTGCGTGGAGCGAGCTTTGACGTGGTTGCCGAGACCGTGAAAAAGACGGCGTTTAAGATCACGCGCATCGGACAGCTCGTCGGTCAAATGGCGTCCGAGCGCCTAGGCGTGAAATTTGGCATCGTCGATCTCTCGCTAGCTCCAACCCCTGCAGTGGGCGATTCGGTCGCGCGCGTGCTTGAGGAGATGGGCTTAGAGCGTGTCGGCACGCACGGCACGACGGCTGCGCTAGCGCTACTAAACGACGCTGTCAAAAAGGGCGGCGTGATGGCGTGCAACCAAGTAGGCGGGCTTAGCGGCGCGTTTATCCCCGTCTCGGAGGATGAGGGTATGATCGCCGCGGTGCGCGCAGGATCGTTAAATTTAGAAAAGCTCGAAGCGATGACTGCGATCTGCTCGGTGGGGCTCGATATGATCGCGATCCCGCAGGATACGCCCGAGCAGACGATCGCCGCGATCATAGCCGACGAGGCCGCGATCGGCGTGATAAATCAAAAAACGACCGCCGTGCGCATCATCCCAAAAGGTAAAGAGGGCGACACGCTGGAATTCGGCGGGTTACTCGGCAGCGCGCCCGTGATGAGCGTAAATAAAAACTCCTCGGCGGACTTCATCGCCCGCGGCGGCCAGATCCCCGCGCCTATTCATAGTTTTAAGAACTAAATTTAACCGACCTAAGGAGGAAAGATGAGAGCGTTTGCGTTATTTGCGGCGGCTTTGCTTTTTAGCGGCTGCTCTATAATCTCGGCATTTTATAGCAAGGAGAAAAAATTTGAGCTGGCGGGCTTGGGGCAAGACGGGGTTTATAGGACTTCGGACGACAGCGCAGATACGCTAATAAAAATAACGTCCGCCCGCACAAAAGAGGGCGAGCCGTATCGTATAATCCACACGCTGGAAATTCCTAAAAATTCTACCCAGACGGATTTTGATAGCAACGATAAAGAGGTATTTAAAATAGATTGCTCCAAGAATCGTTGCTCGCCCGAATATGACAGGGAGCCGAAAAGAATTGCCATTTCTTGGCCCGCGCCGAATGGAGGCGGCGTTTTTGACGGCGTCATATATCTAAAAAATTTACGGCTCGTAAAGGCGTATTAAATTTGCGGATTTAAAGCGTATAAAATTCGTAAAACTTAGCGAGTAAAATTTTACGGCTTCGCAATGGAATTTAGCTCTAAATTTTACGCTTGCGGGCGTGGAATTTTGAGTTGGTTTCGGCTTAAAATTTCGTTTTGAAATTTCGGCTTGAAATTTTACGGCGCGATCCCCGCGGCGCGCTAAAATTTTAAAATTTCGTTGTAAGGCGAGGCGTTAAAATTTCATTGCCGTGCAAGACGGACAGCGGCGGGTCTTTTAAAATTTTAAATTTTAAAGCGGCTTGCATTGAAATTTTAAAATTTAAAAGCAACCTGTTTCGTTATCATTGCTCGTCCGCTTAAAAAGCGGCGAAATTTTATTTCGGCGGGGATTAAATACAGCGCGCAAAAACAGGTGCAGCATCGAAATTTTAAAAGACGATGCGAAAATATGGAGTGGAAATAAAATGCAAAAAATGGCTTGGAAATTTGGCGAGCTTGAAAAGGTCGCGACGGACGAGGGCTTCATTTGGTATGCGGAGCTAAAAAGCGAAAGCTCTAGCGAGGTGCCGTTTTGTCTCGTGTCTGCAGATACGGCGGATGTGGGCGATGAGACGATTTCGCTTGCTCGGCGGATCGCCCGAGATATCGATCGGTACGTAAAAGACGCCCTTGCCTTCCTGCGAGACGAGCTTAGGCGCGAGTATCGTTTGGGCAAGGATGAGCTTAGACTGCTTGACGTGCCCGTTTGCGATCTGCCGTTTGAGCTCCCGCAATGCACGTTTTACGCGCGCGATACGCAGTGGCTGCTGGGGTCCGGGCGCGCTTGATATTTGCGATCCTTTCGGCATCGGGGTGATTTTCGAGGGCGAAAGACCGCTGCGCGTGGAAAATTTAGAGCTTTGCTAGCTGCGGTAAAATGCTAAATTTAAAGGCGGACGGGAATTTTAATGCTTTGCCGGGTTTGAAATTTTTCGGCTTTTCGCGAATGTAACGCGGTAAATTTTAAAATTTAACCGCAAGGTGCGACATCAAAAAGACGCGGCGCCGAATTTAATATAATCTCTAAAATTTAAACGCTTAAAAAGAGCGAGCCGTGAGCGAAAAATTTCAAGCCGAGATGAAAGAGTTAGACGAAAAATTCGCCGCAATACCGGAGAATTTAAAGAAGCGATACGGCAAACAGAGACTAATTAGGTGCTCTAGTATGGTATTTTTAGCGCTTTTGTTCGGCATTGCATCGGTAGCTTCGCGACTTATTTCTTACGTGGATATTCAGATGCCCGAGCCCTTTTTGTTTTGTGTGGCGGTAGTTTTATCCATTTGTTTGACGGCATTTTGTTTAAAGTGCTACAAGACAAAAAAATACAGCAGCTTTTTCATAAAAAATCAAGATGCCAGTTTGACGATTTTTACTTTTGAGAATCAAGGTGAAAACTGGGATGAAGCCAATCAAGAAAAATTAAGTCGTTTTAAACAGGTGGATTTTGTTAAATACGCCTATCCTCATTATGAAAATCCCAGCCAATTTCGTGATTACAATCACTTTCTACTCAGTAATACAGACGGGGCTTATATTTTTTACGATGAAGAAAATGAAACAAATTTAAAATATCTTTACCAAATGATGAAAAAACAAGAACAATACTTTATCAAACAATTAACATTTGATGACTTGAATGAGGTCGCAGAAAATTTTTCCGAAAATTAGATGTTTAACCTTGATTTTTGCGGTTCATTTTTTATATAATTAAAGTAATGAACGAGAATGGAGA
>NZ_CALIMQ010000152.1 GCF_938045535.1 uncultured Campylobacter sp.
CAGCGATACCGCAAATAGCAGGACCCAGAGCAGCAGCAGGGCGGAAAATTTCATTTATAGCTCGTGCGGTAGAATTTTTGATAAAATTCCTCTACTTTTTTGTTAAATTCCGCTTCGTCAAAGTGCGTTGGATAGAGCTTCATCGCTAGCCACCACTCGCCAAGCGCCATGGCTTCGGCAGTCGGATAGCCCCACGCTTTGGCGTATTCGGGCATCATGTAAATTTTATCCTCTTTGACCGCGCTTAAATTTGCAAGCTGCGGGTTTGATTTGAGCTCGGCGGGCACCTGAGGGTAGCGATCCTGCACGAAGATCATCTGCGGCGCCCACGCTAAAACTTGCTCGGCGGACACCTGCTTGTAGCCCTTGATACTCTGCGCCACGACGTTTTGCGCGCCGGCTCGCATAAACATTATGCCCGTGTATTTGCCGCTGCCGTAGGTCGTGAGATCTGGATTTGCCATGTAAATTTTAGGCCTTTTATCGACGATGAAGTCGCTAAATTTAGCCTTTAGCTGCTCTTGCGAGGTTTTGACGAAGCTTATTAGCTCGGCGGCCTCTTTTTCGCGGTTTGAGACCTTGCCAAGTAGCTCGATCCCGTCGTAAAAGCCCTCGGTGTAGGCGGCCTCGTCGTCTTTGAAGGTCGGATTTAGCTTGCCTTTATCGGCGGCGTCGCTACGCTGAAAGCTAACGGCGACGACGGGGATTTTGAGCTCCGTCATTTTGTCGATGTATTCTTGCGGGATGTAGTTCGTGACGATCACGACGTCTGGCTTTAGCTTAAGCACCGCCTCGTAGTTGATGACTTTTAGATCGCCAGGGGTCGGTATATCTTTGAGGCTCGGCGCTAGGCGGATGTAGTTTTTGCCGAGCGACTTTTCCCACGACTCCTGCACGCCGACGACCTTATCCAGCGCGTTTAGCTCATTGAGCGCGTTTAGGCTTTGGTGCTGAAGCACGACTATGCGCTTAACCTCATCAGGCAGCGTGACGTCGCGACCCAGCTGATCGGTTACGACGCGATCTGCGAAAAGCAAACTCGCGCACAG
>NZ_CALIMQ010000153.1 GCF_938045535.1 uncultured Campylobacter sp.
GCTGAAGGTAGAGTTTGCAAGCAAGCCAATGTCCATAATAGAGCGCTTAAAGAATTAAGAAAAATGGAATCGGAAAATAATAGAACTAATAAGTAAACCGGTTTTTGCGGAACATAAAGTGAGATATGAAAGAAGCGAAATTTACAAGACGACTTTCTTGCTTTACTTTTACGCGCTTATCTGTTACCGCTCTGCTTATTCCGATACTCCGCCACTTTGTAAAATTTTAGATATAAACGCTGTCTATACGCGAACCTAAACACCGCATGAAATTCTAAAATTTCAAATCCCTGAAGCTCTGTGAAATTTTAAATTTCGCAGACTAACTTCGCAGCAAGATTATCGTATAAAATCAATCGCGCGAAAACGCGCGACAAATAAACCTCTAAATTCCGCCGCACGCCCGCTTTGGCGCAAGCAGTCGCTTCGCGCAAGCAGGCGCTTTGCGCGCAGCTTTAGACTACGCAGGCGGCAGCGCGAAGCAACCGAAAGTAGCTATACGGCGAAATTTACGCCAAAGTCTCGCCGCGAGCTTTATTTGAGCACCTTACCCAAAATCCCCGCACCTTTGCCGACGGCGCTGCCGCGAAGCGCGCTTTCTTTTTCCCTCATCACCGCAAATAGCCCATCCAGCGTCTTTTGCGTGATGTAATCATTCAAGTCCTCGCCCTGCTTAGGCAGATATTCGCTCGCACCCAGCCCGCGCGCGATGTTTTGCACCGCCTCATTGCCCGCGATCTTGCTTTGCGCGAAGGAATTTAGCCCGTTATACGCCGTTGCGAAGCTGTTTTTGCTCATCATATCGCTTACGATCGGCCTAAAAACCGCCCGCAGCTTCGCGCCCGATTTGCTCTGCAGATACTCGCTAAGCGCCGTGTCGCCGCCGCCGATGAGCTTTTTAATGTCCGCATCGCTCATAGATTTCAGATCTTGCAAAAATATCTTGCTCGCGCCGCTCACCGCCTTGGTAGCGGCATCGTTCATACTTACGACGAGCTCGCGTTCCCATTTATCGCCGCCCACCTTTCTCGCAAGCTTCGCAGCCGCCTTCAGCGAAGGAGGAAGCTCGATTTTAGCGGTCTTGCTGTGGATGTAGCCCTTGGCGAGCTCGGCTACGGCGCGATTCGTGGCGGAAGCGAGCAGATCTTTGTAGTTTCCGCTCTGAGTCGCACCGAGCACGTCCGCGCCCTGCTTTAGGATATCCGTTACGTCCGCATGCGCGAGCGACAGCGACGCAGCGGCGAGTAAAACCATAAATTTTTTCATATTGCAACCTTTGGATAAAATTTGCGCCATTATGCCAAACTGCGGTAAACGCTCAGCCTGCGCTCGGTTTAAATTTACGCACTACGCGGGCGAGCTGAGATAAAATTTTAGGCTAAATTTGAAAGCGGCTTCGAGTTAAATTTTAAACGTCAAATTTCAAAGCTAAATTTAACGGGCAAAATTTACCCGCCAAATTTAAAGATAAAATTTAGCAGCGGCGGACTTTGTCGTGCTTGCGGCTAAATTTTAAAAGCAGCGCTACGACGAGCTAAAATTTTAAAACGCTGCTCGGCGCTATTTAAATTTACGCAGCGCAAACGATGCCAACGCAGGGCACATAAAGCAATTATAGCGATGAGCGGCTATATCCTCAGCACAAACGATTGAAATTTTACCAAGCCCGCTGCAGCCAAAAAGCTCGCCGCAAATTTAAAGAGCTAAATTTAAAAGCGAGCTGCCGCTTTGGGCGCGATAAGCAGGCCTAAACCAGCCCTTGATCCAGCATCGCATCGGCCACGCGGCGAAAGCCCGCGATATTCGAGCCTAGCACGAGGTTGCCCTCCGCGCCGAATTCCTTCGAGGTCTCGTAGCTGGTGCGAAATATGTGGCGCATGATCTCGCGCAGCTTGCCGTCGACCTCCTCGAAGCTCCACGACGCCATCTGCGCGTTTTGCGCCATCTCAAGCCCGCTCGTAGCCACGCCGCCGGCATTCGCCGCCTTCGCAGGGCCGAAAAGAAAATCTTTTTGCGCGAGCATAAAATCGATCGCTTCAAGCGTGCTTGGCATATTCGCGCCTTCGCAAACCATGCGGCATCCGTTGGCATAGAGAGTCTTTACGTCTTGCAGATTAAGCTCGTTTTGCGTAGCGCTCGGAAATGCAGCGTCGCACGGTACGCTCCACACGCCGTTGCGGCCTGCGGGATAGGCGCTTGCGGGGGTAAATTTTGCGCCGGGACGCTCCTTGGTATATTCGCAAAGCCCTACGCGCAGCTGCTCTTTTAGCTTTTTAAGAAGCGCCACGTCTATTCCATCGGCGTCATAGATAAAGCCCGTGGAATCGCTTACGGTGACGGGCTTAGCCTGCATTTGATAGAGCTTTTCGGCGGTGTAGATCGCGACGTTGCCGGCGCCCGAGATCGTGCAAATTTTGCCGTGCAGCGAATCGCCCCTGGTAGCTAGCATCTCGTTTGCAAAATATACCGAGCCGTAGCCCGTAGCCTCGGTGCGCGCAAGACTTCCGCCCCAGCTTAACCCCTTGCCCGTAAGCGCGCCGTCGAATCTGCGGGTGAGCTTTTTATACGCGCCGTACATATAGCCGATCTCGCGACCGCCCACGCCGATGTCGCCTGCGGGTACGTCGGTATTGGAGCTGATTAGGCGGTGAAGTTCCAACATAAAAGCTTGACAAAATCTCATAATCTCGCCGTCGCTCTTGCACTTAGGATCGAAATTTGCGCCGCCTTTTGCGCCGCCGATATTAAGGCCGGTGAGGGAATTTTTAAAAATTTGTTCAAACCCTAAAAATTTTAAAACGCCTAAATTTACGCTCGGATGAAAGCGCAGACCGCCTTTGTAAGGTCCTAAAGCGGAGTTGAACTCTATGCGGTATCCCGTATGCACGCAGGGCTCGCCGTCGTCGCTCATATAGACGACGCGAAACATCATCGTACGCTCGGGCGCTAAAATGCGCTCTAAAATTTTATTTTTCACGTATCGCTCGTCGCGCTTTAGAAGCGGTATGAGCGAGTATAAAATTTCGGTCGATGCCTGGATAAAGACCTCCTGACCGGGATTGGCACGCTTTAAATTTAGCAGCAAGCCGTCGATGTAAGACTTCATAGTTCCTCCTTTTGAACCGGATTAAATTTTAATTTTTTGGCTTTGGCGATAAATTTTTTCAGCGCCAGCTCCTCGCGGACGCCGATCTTATAGCCGATAAATTTCAGATAATTTAAAATTTCACGCTCTTTTATGCCGCGCGAAAGGGCGTAGCTTTGCAGGATATATCTTGGAATTTTAATGCGCGAACATAAAAATTTCGTCGCCAGGCGCGCGTAAGCCTTGTCGTTTTTCACGCAGCACAGCCGCCCGAAAACGAAGGGCAAGCCCGTGCGCTGCTGCCAAATTTCGCCAAGATCGTAAAATTTATCTCTACCCTGCGAAAGCAGCGCCTTTAGAGCATTATCGCCGATTAGCACCTCGCCGCTAAGATCCAGCACGCGAGCTAGCATATTTGAGCTCATCGACGCGGGATCGAGCCTGGGCGCCGAGTTTTTGCGCACGAGTACGCTTAGCACCTCACGCTTTGCGACGATTCCAAGAGGCAGTTTGCGGTATTTTGCGCGGCGACTTTCGATGCTCGAGATCACCGCGGCATCTATCCTGCGGCTATAAAGATCGGCGCAGAGTTTGCTCGGCACCCCTTTTTTAAATTCTATCGATTTTTTAACATAAGACGGCAGCGGAAGGGATTTTAAAAATACGTGAAAAGGGAGCAAATTTAGATAATCGATTTTGCCTAATAACATAACTTTCTCCGAATTTAGCGCAGGAAAAGAGGTTAAATTCCGGCGCTAAATCAGAATTTAACCAAAAAATTTCAGGATTTATTTGACCTCGGTGATCGGGATGGATTTGTATTTGCTAAACTCCACTATGCCCTCACCTTTTTTGAAGTGGATGCTCACTCCGTCTTTGTTTTCCATATAGATGCCGTCGGCGGCGCGCTCGCGCTTGAGGTCGTAGCTTTTGCCGCTATCGTCCTTTAATACGGCGGTATTGAAATCGTCGTTTGAGCTAAGCGAAAGCTTTTTGCCCTTGTCATCGACGAAATAGAATGTCTTTGCGTTCTCTTTGGTTATGGTTTTTTCGCTCTGTGCTTGCTTATTCATAGCGCTATCCGGGGATTGACGGAGCTGGTTTGAGCCGCATCCTAGCAAAACTAGCGCCAAAGCGGCACACGATAGAACTTTAAACATATTTCTCCTTTAAATTTAGGTTACACTCGTTGATGAGTGATTTTCGGATATCCCAAAGCTTTTGAGAGAGATCCACTTTATAGCTTTGCGGATGGACGTTGCGAAGGTGCTCGAGCCAAAATTTACTCTTTTGCTCCTTGCTAAAACGCGCGATCTCGCTTACCGTGCGGCGCACGCCTACGAATTTGCCCTCCTTAAAAACGGGACGTAAGAGCTTACGCGCGCTAAAATTCGTTAAAATTTTACGCTTGTAGGTGTAAAGCGGATGGAAAATTTCAAGCGGCGCGCTCTCGTCTATACTCTCGCCCTCAAGCGCGATCAGATCGGCAAGCGCCATGCCGTTATCTTTGTCGTAGAGCCTAAAGACCTGCTTGTAGCCGGGATTGTTGATCTTGCGTGGATCGTTTGAAATTTTGATCTTAGCCACGATCTCGCCATCTTTTTCGATACCGCTTAGCTTATACACACCGCCGAGGCTCGAACTATCTCCGCCCGTAATAAGCCTCGTGCCGATCCCCCAGCTATCGATTTTGGCGTCGAAAAGCTTAAGCTGATCGATCGCGTATTCATCCAGATCGTTAGATGCGGTGATCTTTGCGTTCTCAAAGCCCGCCGCATCGAGCATCTTACGCGCCTGCTTGGTCAGATACTCCAGATCGCCCGAATCGATGCGGATTCCAAGCGGCTCATGACCGCTGGCGCGCAGCTCCTTAAAAACCGTAATCGCATTCGGCACGCCGCTTGCGAGAGTATCGTAGGTATCGACGAGCAAAAGCGTGCTGTTCGGATAAATTTTAGCGTAGGCGAGAAACGCCTCCAGCTCACTATCAAAGCTCTGAATCCAAGAGTGCGAGTGGGTGCCGATCGCGGGCACACCAAATTTCTTTGCGGCGAGCACGTTTGACGTGGCGCTGCAGCCGCCTATAATCGCAGCCTTTGCGCCGTAGATGCCCGCACTTCGCCCCTGAGCGCGGCGCAAGCCAAACTCCATCACCGAATCTCCCTGAGCGCTAAAGTTTATACGCGAGCTTTTCGTAGCGATGAGAGTTTGGAAATTTATAGTATTTAGGATCGCGGTCTCGATGAGCTGCGCCTCCATGATATTTGCCTTGACGCGAATTAGCGGCTCGTGCGGAAATACGATCTGCCCCTCATCCATGGCGTAAATTTCGCCGCTAAATTTAAAGCCTCTTAGAAATTCCAAAAATTCCGGCTTAAAGAAATTTAGACTTTTTAGATACGCAATATCGTCGTCGCTAAATCTGAGATTTTCGATATAATCCACAACCTCGTTTAAGCCGCAAAATATCGCGTAACCGCCGCCGCTTGGGTTTTTGCGATAAAAAACATCAAAAACCGCCGTCTGATCGGGCTTCGTAAAAAAATAACCCTGCATCATACTAAGCTGATAAAAATCGGTAAGTAAAGCCAAATCTTTCATTTACGCCTCTTAAATTTAATCTCGCCTCGCGCAGGAGCAAAAAATCATAGCTTTTTGGCTTCTAAGCTTTTTTTATAAGCCGCAGCGTCGAAGTCTTTGACGCGAGCGACGCCGTCATCTACCGCAGCTTTTGCAACCGCCGTCGAGATCACGGCAAATACGCGCGGATCGAAAGGATTTGGGATAACGTAGTCTTTGCCGAATTTCAAGCTATCTTTGCCCAGCATCTTGCGGATTTCTGCAGGAACTTCTTCGCGAGCAAGATCCGCCATCGCACGAGCGGCAGCAATTTTCATATTTTCCGTAATCTTTTTGGCTCTTACGTCAAGCGCGCCACGGAAGATATACGGAAAGCCCAAAACGTTATTGATCTGATTTGCAAAGTCGCTTCTGCCGGTGCCTACGATCGCGTCGTTTCTTACTTCCTCGACCTCGCTTGGATAAATTTCCGGTACCGGATTTGCAAGCGCAAAAATGATTGGATGCGGCGCCATAGTCTTTACCATCTCTTTGGTTAAAACGCCCGGCTTGCTAAGGCCCAAAAACATATCCGCGCCCTTCATCGCGTCCTCTAGCGTGCGATCTGCGGTGTCTAGGGCAAATTCTTTCTTTTGCTCGGTAAGATCGGTGCGACCCTTATGGATCACCCCTTTGGAATCGAGCATTATGATGTGTTTGGCGCCTAAATTACGATACATCTTTGCACACGCTATGCCAGCAGCGCCCGAGCCGCTAACTACGATCTTCATATCCTCGATTTTTTTGCCGCTGATAAGGGCTGCATTGATTAGCCCTGCGCCCGTAATCATAGCGGTGCCATGTTGATCGTCGTGCATGACGGGGATATCGACGGCTTTTTGCAGCTCGCGCTCTATCTCGAAGCACTCGGGAGCTTTGATATCCTCTAAATTTATACCGCCGAACGTAGGCGCAAGCGCTTTGCAAATTTCAATTATCTTTTTAGGATCTTTTTCGTCGATCTCGATATCGAAAGCATCGACGCCGCCGAATTTTTTAAACAAAACCGCCTTGCCCTCCATTACGGGCTTTCCGGCGATTGCGCCGATATCACCAAGCCCCAAAACCGCTGTGCCGTTAGTGATAACGGCTACGAGATTAGCCTTATTCGTGTATTTAAACGCAGCCTCGTGATCACCTTCGATCACCTTGCAAGGCTCCGCGACGCCCGGCGTATATGCAAGCGCCAAATCCTCCGCCGTAGCGCACGGGGTTTTTACATTCGTTCCGATTTTACCGCCTATGTGGTACTTCAAAGCCGCTTCAACGTTTACTTTAGCCATTTTATAATCCTTTTTTGATTAAATTTGAAATTCTCGTTTTAACTTCGTCGCTTCCTAAAATTTCACAAATTTCAAAAATCGACGGACTAACGCTGCCTCCCGTGATCGCGACGCGCAGCGGCTGGGCAAGATCCTTTAGCTTGGCGCCGTTTGCGTCCAAAAACTCCATCGTCCTTTCCTCGCACTCCTTTGCATTTAAATTTGCGCTTAGAGTATCCGAAAATTTTGCGAGTAAGCTTAGCGAACTTTCGGTTACAAATTTCTTATACGCCTTCTCGTCATAGCAGCTCGGGCGATTTAGAAGAATTTTAATGCCCTCGGCCATCTCCACTAGCGTCTTTGCGCGCTGTTTGTACTGCTGGGCGATGAGATGTTTTTTCGCATGCGAGCGAATATCGACGCCGAATTCCACAAGCTGCAAGACAAGCTCATCATCGCCCGAGTTTTTAATATAATGCGCATTTAGCCACTCGAGCTTGGTTTGATTGAAGGTGCTAGCGCTCTTGCTAATATGGTTAGGATCAAAGTATCGCTTCATCTCTTCCATGCTAAAAATTTCATCATCCCCGTGGCTCCAGCCCAGGCGTACTAAGAAATTTAGCAGAGCCTGCGGCAGATAGCCCATGCGCTTATACTCCATCACGTCGGTAGCACCGTGACGCTTACTTAGCTTGCTGCCGTCGGTGCCGTTGATCATCGCGACATGATAAAATTTCGGGATTTTAAAGCCTAGCGCGTTATACAGCACGATCTGCTTCGGGGTGTTGCTTAGATGATCGTCGCCGCGGATCACGTCTGTGACGCCCATCAGCGCGTCGTCTATCACGACCGTAAAGTTATACGTAGGCGTGCCGTCGGAGCGCGCGATGATGAAATCGTCCAAAATATCGGCGGCATTAAATTTTATCTCGCCCTTGATGCCGTCATTAAATTCTATCGTGCCGCTAAGCGGGGCTTTTATACGCACTACAGGCTCGATCCCGGCAGGCGGCGTGCCGGTAAAGTCGCGATAGCGGTTATCGTAGCGCGGACGCTCTTTTCGAGCTTCCTGCTGCGCGCGCAGCTCATCCAGCTCGTCCTTACTCATATAGCATCTGTATGCCTTACCCTCATCTAGCAACTTTTGGACGTATTGTTTGTAAAGATCGAAGCGCGAGCTTTGATACACGATCTGCCCGTCATAGTCTAGATTGCACCATTTAAAAGCTTCCTCGATCGCCTTAGCAGCCTCCTGCGAATTGCGCTTCAGATCGGTATCCTCAATACGCAACAGGAATTTGCCGCCGTTTGCCCTAGCGTAAAGATAACTAAAAAGCGCCGTTCTAAGTCCGCCGATATGTAAATATCCCGTAGGACTCGGCGCAAAACGAGTTACTATCATAAAAATTCCTTTGCAAAAATTACCATTTAATGTTATAATCGCGATCTTGTAATTATAAAGCAAAAAGACTAAATAAAGGTTAAAAATGATAAAGAAACTGCTTTTTTCCGCAATGATCTGTGCTGTTTGTGCAAATGCCGAAGTAGTAAACGGCGTCATCGCCGTGGTAGATAATGAGCCGATCACAGGCTACGAACTAGCCAAAGTTCAAAAACTAACGGGCACTTCGCCGCAAGCCGCGATGGAAATTTTAATCGGGCAAAAGCTTCAACAATCCGAGATTAAACGCCGCGGCATCGCGGTAAATGACGCGGAGATCGACGCGAGGCTCAAAGCGATCGCCGATCAAAATAAGCTTAGCTTAGACCAACTCAAAACCGCTGTGCAAAAGCAAGGCATGAACTACGATGATTTTAAAGCAAATGTCCGCCGCACACTGCTTGAAGAAAAGCTCTACGGCTCAATATTCGCAGATGTACAGCACCGCACGACCCCTGAAAATGTCAAAAAATTCTATAGCCAAAATAGCTCATTATTCACGACTTTCGACAGCATCACGCTCACCCGCTATATCGCAAAATCACAAGCTCCGCTCGATAAGATCCGCACAAACCCAAAGCTCCGTCCGAGCGACGTGTATGTGATGAAGGGAACCCTCAAGGCCAATCAAATGGATGAGGGGCTCAAATACATCGTCACAAACGTCGAGCAGGGCAAATTTTCGCCGATCATTCCTACGCGAAACGGCTACGAGATGTTTTACGTAAACGACAAAAAGGGACTTCGTACGCTTGATTTCGATAGCGTGCAAGACAGAGCGATCGAGGGCTACGTGACCTCCGAGCGCAAAAAAGCGATCACCGAGTTCAACGACAGACTCCGCTCAAACGCCAATATCCGCATCATCGAGCGCCCGCAAGCCCAGCCTCAAAGCGGCAAAGACAAGGGCAAAGTGAAGGTTCAAAAGAGAAACTAAATTTTAAATTTATCCGCTTATCCGCCGCGCGGCGCACTAAATTTGTCCCTGTGCGCTATGCAATTAAATTTAAAAGCATTTCATGATAGCAATCGACGATTTACCGAACTTAATAGCGATCCTAGAAGCGGCGGCATAAGTGCACGGGACTTTGGCGCGAGCAAATTTTGCTCCCACATCGATGCCGCCTCAAAACTCGTCGCCGTTTGGAGCGATGAAAACAGCGGCGAGGAGCTAAATTTTGAAATTTATACGAATCTGTATCATCATATTGACACAAATTATACTTCTTTGTTTTCAATACAACATATTTTAACTCAACAACAATTTTTCTAATAATTTTCGTCTGTAAAAATATAATCTAAACGCACAAAACGCCCATTTGCATCGCTTATATAGTACAAAATAATACATCCAAATTAAGTCGTGCCTAAACCTCAATGCCGACTTCCTTAAATTTATCCACAAAAAAGGCGATTTTCTCAAAAACATTTTGCTTCATGCTTAGATACTTCGGATTTAGCGGACTCATTTTAGGTAAAATTTCGTTTAAATCAGTTCCGCTTTCGCTAGCATATCCGCGTTTTAACGACGCGCTAATATACCTTTTTGCAGCATTTTCATTTAAATTTAACGATTCGATCAACTCTTTTGCTTCGTGCAACATCTCGCCTTTTGCAAATTTAAAAAACGCCTCCACGACGCCGGCTCTATCTTTTAGCGCATCCAAATCGGTCCCGTTTATAAAATCTACTATCAGCCCCTCTTTTGAGCGATTTTCTAGGCTAGCGCGGATGATCCTGCGGATCTCTTCGGTAAGTGCGATCTTATCTTTGATCTTTTTATTGTACTCGAATATTAACCCTAAAATGTAGTCTAAATTTATCTCCTGCGACCTTAATAAGTCAATCTCAAAGACTACGTCGTCCCAGTCTATCTTTTGCACCTCTTTTTGTTCGCCGGCTCTTTCTTTTCTTAGCCAGTCTCTTATATCGTTGTAGATAGAGCGGTAGTCTTGAAGCGCTCTCACGCTAGGCACTTTGATACCTTGCATTGCCTGCAAGTCCTCTTCACTTAGATAAAATTTTTCTTTCAATTCACGCACTGCATTCTCGTCATCTAAATTTATCTCCTGTAAAGCCTGCAATGCTGCAAATTCATCATAGTTTTGCAGAGCATTTTCTACGCGAAGATACTCGCCAAAAAGCTTAACAAAATCCTTTTTATCCTTTTGCGTTTCTATTGCGCTAGGATCTGAGAAGCGTGTCTCAAGCTCGCTCGCAACTTCTAGGAATCCTCGTCTAGCCTCGCCGGTAGCGGCATCGGTAAAGCCATGCATATATTCCTTATAGCTTTTTTCCAAAATTACGTTTTTGGTACTATTTTTACCAAAAAGCGTGATGGCATCGATCGTAGCTTGCTGTAAGTCTCTAAAAGTCACGATATTACCGAATGTCTTAGTGGTATCTAAGATTCTATTCGTCCTAGAAAACGCCTGTATCAAACCGTGATAACGTAAATTTTTATCTATAAATAGCGTGTTTAGCGTAGGTGCGTCAAACCCTGTTAAAAACATGCCCACGACTACAAGCAGGTCGATCTCCTGCTTTTTCATGCGTTCACTCAAGTCACGGTAATAGTCCTGAAACGACCTACCCTCGATGCTAAAATTCGTCCTAAAATAGGCGTTATAATCTTTTATAGCCACATTTAAAAATTCTTTTGAGCTCATATCCATCGTCTCTGGCTCAAAATCTTCGTCCGCTATCTCGCCGACTACGCCTTGCTCCTCGTTTTGCGAAAATGAAAAAATCGTCGCTACTTTTAGCGGTTGCTCTTTATCTTTTTGTAAATTTTTAAACGCCTCGTAATAAAGCTTTGCCGCCTCGATAGAGCTTACTGCAAACATAGCGTTAAAGCCTTTGCCACTTGCGTTTAAG
>NZ_CALIMQ010000154.1 GCF_938045535.1 uncultured Campylobacter sp.
TTTACGACGATCGCTGCGGGGATGAGCGCGTTATTCATAATCGCAAGCACGCCGCTATCGACCTCGCACGCGCCTTTGTTCCACAAAAAATACCCTAAAGCGCTAGCTACAGTACCCAGATACACGATCACCGCGCCTTGCGAGAAGCTGGGATTAAATTTAGAAAAATCCCCGAGCACGATCGCGGCAATCGCCGTAACCGCGGTAGCCCCCATGAAAAAGTAGCCGAAAAGCTCCTTCTGCTCGCTAAAACCGTGGCGCTCCAGCATAAATTTATACGCGCTCTGTCCGAGTCCGAAGCATAAATTTGCGCCTTGCACGAGCAAGAAGCCCGTCAAAAACTCGGAATTTATCGCGCCGAATTTTATCACCAAAGCCCCAAGCACCGCGACTGCTACGCTAAAAAGATATAGCGCGCGAAATCTAAGCTTAAGCGCATCGTAAAGCAACGTCACGTAAAACGGAGTAAATATCGTAAAAAGCGCCACTTCATAGACCTTCAAATACGCAAAGCTGCGGTAGTAGAAGATATACATCACGCCGATCTGCACGGCGCCCACGGCGCAAATTTTAAGCGCTAAAGTGGGATTTACACCGCGAAATTTCATAAACGGCAAAAAACAAATTAGCGCCAATGATACGCGCGAAAACGCCAAATACGCGCTGTCTATGCCGCGCAAAAACTCGCCTATCAGAGAGAAGCTAAAAGCCCAAATACAAGTAACCAAAATCAGTTTTTTCAAAACGTCCGCCTAAGCTTTAAAATTTAGGTGGAATTTTATAAAATTTTAGTTGAATTTGGGATTTAAATTTCGCCCGCGCGGCATAAATTTAGGTTTTTATTTATTTTAAATGTGTTAAAATTATCCAATTTTTGAAAATTTAAGGGTAAAAATGAACGACGTTTCGGTTATAGTTCTTGCCGCAGGGCTGGGCACTCGGATGAAGTCGCAAAAAGCTAAAGTTCTTTTCGAGCTTTGCGGCGAGCCGATGATAATCCACATCCTAAAGAAAGCTTACGAAATTTCAAACGACGTGAGCGTGATTTTACACTACCAATTCGACGAGGTCAAAAGCGCAGTTTTGGCGCACTTTCCGAATGCTAAAATTTATAAACAAGACCACGAGCGCTTTCCAGGCACTGCGGGCGGGCTAAAAGAGGTCGAAATCCGCGGAGCCAAAACGCTCATAATCTGCGGCGATATGCCTTTGGTAAAAAGCGCCGAGCTTCGCAAACTCTGCGAGGGGAACGCGGAAGTAAATTTAAGCGTTTTTAGCGCGCGCAATCCATTCGGGTACGGCCGCGTAATCACCCGCGGCGGCGAAATTTTAAAGATCGTCGAGCAAAAGGACGCAAGCGAGGAAGAAAAGGCGGTAAAAGACGCAAACGCCGGCTGCTACTGCTTTAAAAGCGAGGTATTGAAACAAATTCTGCCGCAGATCAAACCAGATAACGCGCAAAAAGAGTACTACCTCACTGATGCGATCAAAATCGCCAAAGATATGGGCTTAAAATGCGCCGCTGTGTGGGTGGATGAGCAAAGCTTCATGGGGATAAACGATAAATTTGCCCTTAGCATCGCCGAAAATTTAATGCAAAACGAGATCAAAGAAAATTTGATGAAGCAAGGCGTTTTGATGCGCCTACCGCAAAGCATCTACATCGACAGTAGAGCGAAATTTATCGGCGAGTGCGAGCTGCAAGAAAACGTAAGTATCATCGGTCCTTGCGTGATCGAAAGCTCGCTCATCAAAAGCGGCTGCGTCATCGAAGATAGCATCGTAAAAAATTCCGACATCGGTCCGATGGCGCATCTGCGCCCAAAATGCGAGGTTGCTGACACTCATATCGGAAATTTCGTCGAGCTTAAAAACGCAAAAGTAAACAAGATCAAGGCGGGCCATTTAAGCTATCTTGGGGATTGCGAGATCGATGAGGGCAGCAATATCGGCTGCGGCACGATTACGTGCAACTACGACGGCAAGAAAAAATACAAAACGATAATCGGCAAAAACGTCTTCATCGGCTCGGACACGCAGCTTGTAGCGCCCGTGCGGATAGCCGACGACGTCATAATCGCTGCGGGCACGACGGTTACGAACGACGTTCCGAGCGGCGCGCTGGCGATCAGCCGAACGAAACAAACTAACAAAGATGGGTTTTTCCATAAATTTTTTAGGAGCGAAGATGAGTAAAAAAAAGGTTTTACTGGCGGTTTGCGGGAGTATCAGTTTTTACAAAGCGTTTGAAATTTTATCCGCTCTGAAAAAGTCGAATTTCGACGTCTATGTCGCGCTTAGCGACGGCGTGCAGGAGTTTGTCAGCTACAAGGCATTCGAGGCGCTGTGCGATCACCCGGTGCTTTGCAAAGCCAACGAAAACTGGCAAGCGGGCATCAACCACATCGCTTATTCTAAGGTGGATTTGGTTTTGATAGCGCCCGCGACGGCAAATACTATAAACAAGCTCGCGTGGGGCGTCTGCGACAACGTATTTTTAGAGGTGCTAAACGCGGCTTTCGCCCACGCCAAGGTGGTTATCGCGCCCGCTGCAAACCCCGCGCTGCTTGAAAACAACATCACGAAAAACTGCATCGATATGCTAAAAGCAAGCGTCAATGCGTATTTTGTGGATCCGATAGAAAAAACCCTAGCTTGCGGCGACACTGGCAAGGGCGGGCTAGCGAGCACCGAGGCGATCATGCAGACGCTAAAGCGCGCGCTTTACAACGATAAATTTTGGGAGGATAAGACCGCCATTATCACCGGAGGCGCGACGATCGAAAAGATCGACAGCGTGCGCGGTATTACGAATTTTTCCAGCGGCAAAACCTCCAAAGCGATTGCCGACGCGCTGTTTTACCTAGGCGCGGACGTGACGCTGATCTCTAGCAACGAATATGAAAATTTACCGTATAAGCTCGTTAAATTTGAAAGTACTATCGGGCTAAAATCGGCGCTTGACAGCACAAAATTCCCCGACGGTGCGTATTTGATAATGGCTGCCGCGGTAAGCGATTACTCGCCGAAGGTGCGTTACAAAGACAAGGTGAAAAAAGCCGAGATCGGCGAAATTTGGAATTTACGCCTGGGCGAAAACGAGGATATCTTAAGCTCCGTGCGCGGAAATATCAAAAAAGTGGGCTTTAAACTCGAAACCGACCGCGAAAACGCCGTCGGCGAGGCCAAACGCATGCTCAATGAAAAGCATCTCGACGCCGTCTGCCTAAACGTGCTGGACGACATCATCAAGCTCGGCGGCGACGTCCTTAAGGTCACTTTTATCACGAAAAACGATCAGGTCGTAATCGACACCGCGCCGAAGGACGAAGTCGCCCTAAAAATCGCGGCTGAGCTGAAAAAAATCTGATCCGTGAATAGCCTAAATCATCTCGCTCTTGTGATGGACGGCAACGGGCGCTGGGCGAAAAAGCGCGGTCTGCTGCGTACCGGCGGGCACGAAGCGGGCGCGGAGGTCGTAGAGCAGATCTGCGAGTTTTGCATCGACGAAGGCATCGCAAACCTCACGCTCTACGCCTTTAGCACCGAAAATTGGAAACGCCCGAAAAGCGAAGTGGAATTTTTGATGAAGTTGCTTCAAAAATTCCTAATTTCGCGCCGCGAAAAATTTATCCAAAACGGGATAAAATTCTATCCGATCGGCGACATATCGGCTTTTGAGGGCGATCTGCGAAGCGAGATCAAATATCTTTCAAATTTAACTCAAAACGGGCGGGCGCTAAATTTTAACCTAGCGATCAACTACGGCTCGCGCGACGAGATCACCAGGGCATGCGAGAGGCTACTTGCAAGCGGCGAGCGACTAAGCGAAGCGGGCATCGGCGCGCATCTGGATACCGCGCACAGCGGCGACGTGGATCTACTGGTGCGCACGGGCGGCGAGCAGCGGCTGTCAAATTTCTTACTCTGGCAGGCAAGCTACGCCGAGCTTGCGTTTACGCCGACGCTGTGGCCGGATTTCACGCGCGAGGAGCTTGCACGCATAGTGGATGATTTCCGCCGTAAACAGCGCCGCTTTGGCGGTCTTTAAACTACGGCGCAGTCGCTTTAACAGTCGCTTTAAATTTTAAAATTTTATTTTGCAAGAACCGCATACAACGCGGTAAATTTTAAAATTTAATCCGCTGGCGCTCGCGACACTTTGAAATTTTAAAATTTTAGGATTTTAATTTACGGCGCCATAAAATTTAAAATTTTAATACGTAGGCGCGCGGCGCCGTGAAATTTCAAAATTTTAGAATTTTAAATTTCGCCCTTTTAAATTTAAAGCTCTAGCGCGAGCCGTGTTGCGCGCCGCGGTAAATTTACGCGGCAGAATTTTAAAAATCACCGCCGTTCGCGCAAAGACCGACAAGGAAGGCTATGAGCTACTATATACAGTGTGATTGCGGCAAAAAACTTACCAAAAAGCCGATGAAAACTCTAAGATGCCCAAGATGCAGCAGCGTGTATAAAAAACCCAAGAAATTTATACTCGCGGTCTACATTTGCCTGCTTGTGTTTTTTATGCTAGCGTTTGCCCTCATCCCCGATAAAATGGGGATTTTGGCATCCGCAGGCAGCGGGATAGGCGCATATATTATGTTTTTATGGATCGTAGATACTTTAAACTTCGATCTTTTGGACGCCGTGATACTAGTAGCGGGATTTTTGATTTTCGGCGGATTATATGGGGCATGGGGCGAGCCGCTAATCGCGGGGCTCATAGCCATTTTATTTTGCGTAGGCGCGGCGGCGATTTTCGTAAAATTTTTCCCTTACGAGAGGCAAAAAATCAATGAAAACTAAGAAATTTCTCGCTACCATAAAGCGTTTGATTAAATTTTAAAAAGTTAAAGCTCCAAAGGAAAAAGATGGATTTAAATATCGTTTACGGCGTGATTTTTGCGGTATTCGGCACCTGCGTAGGCTCGTTTTGCAACGTCCTGATCTACCGCTTGCCGCGCGGACAGAGCGTAAATTTCCCCGCTTCGCACTGCCCCAAATGCTCTCATGCTTTAAAATTTTACCACAACATTCCGCTGCTTTCGTGGCTCTTTTTGGGCGGCAAATGCGCCTTTTGCAAAACCAAAATTTCGATCCGCTACCCGATCGTCGAGCTTTTAGGCGGCGCGCTTGCGCTTGCGGCGTATTTCGGCGAGCCCGATCTTGCAAAAGCCGCGGTGCTCGGGCTTTGCTTTATCTTACTTATGGCGCTTTCGGCTATCGATTTTGAGTATAAAGCCGTGCCCGAGAGCCTTCTTTACGTAGTTACGGCGCTATCTCTTGCTTACACGCTTATGTATGATTTTGATCTCGGCGGCGTGGGCGCGGCGGCGGGATACGCGGCGATATTTTTCGTGCTGCGTCTCATCGTCACCTTCGTGCTAAAGCGCGAAGCGATGGGAAGCGCGGATATTTTTATCGCGGGCGTTATGGGGGCGATTTTGGGCTGGAAGCTGGGCGGCATCTCGATCTATATCGGCGCGATTTTGACGCTGCCTGCGTATCTCATCGCGCACAAAAGGGGCTATGAGCTTCCGTTCGTGCCGTTTTTATCGATGGGGCTGCTTCTTACTTTTATTTTTAGAGATCAAATTTTAAGGCTTCTGGACGTCATTTATGGATAGGGTGCAGCGCTATTTATTTAGCAACTTCGTTAGCTCGTTCGCGTCGCTTTTCAGCACGCTTTTTATCATAATGTCGATCGTATTTTTCCTTCAGATCGCGCGCATTACGTCGTTTATCGAGATAAATTTTTCAGAGCTAGTCAAGCTCTATCTTTTCATGCTGCCGCGCATACTCATATTTACGGTGCCGATCGCGTTTTTCGTAGCGCTTAGCATCTCCCTTTTTAGGCTATCTAAAGAGAACGAAACTATCGTCATATTTACCATCGGCTACGCCACGCGCAAGATCGCGCTATTTTTCGGCATAAGCGCCACGCTGTGCTCCTTGGCGCTGCTTTTCGTCTCGCTTTTTATGATGCCGATAGCCGAAAATTTAAAGGACAATTTCATCGATTACAAAAAGATCAGCGCGACGCTAAATATCAAATCCAACGAATTCGGGCAGAAATTCTCCGACTGGCTCGTTTTTATCGATTCGCAGGAAAACAACGGCACAAGCACCCTATATAAGGATCTGGTGCTGTATAATCCAGGTAGCTCGCAGGATCACGAGCGGATGATCGTAGCGCGTAGCGGCGAGTTTAAAAACGAAAACGCGAGCTTTTCGGCGATGCTGCACGACGGCAAAATTTATACGATGGGCAGCGATCAGTGGCACGTAAGCGAGTTTGAAAGCCTAACTCTGCGCACGCAAAGCGACCGCAATATCCGCGGCGGAGGCGGCGTGATCGGATACTGGAGCGAGATGAGCGGCAGCGAAAAGCGCAGGAAAGAATTTAGCATCTACACCCTCGTCTCGCTCTTTCCGCCGGCGAGCTTTTTGTTTGCGCTAAGCCTCGGCATCGTGACCTATCGCTACGAAAAGGGCTTTGTTTACGCGGGGATCTTCGGCGTGCTTTTTAGCTACTTCGCGCTGATAATGCTACTCTCCAAACATCCGAGCATCGCACTTCCAGTGACATTCGGCGTTACGCTTATCGCATCGCTGCTTTACTACAGGATCAAAATTGCTCCGAGGTACTGAAAAAAGCTCCGAGCTCTGCGGCGGCAAAATTTTAAACAAAAGCTCGTCCGCTCGAAATTTAGCGGATAAAATTTCGGCGAGCAAGCCTAACGCCTCTAAAATTTTGCGTGGCGTAAATTTAAAGCATGAAGCGCAAAACGGCGAGCAAGCTTTGATTTTAAACGATAAAATTTCAAATTTTAAAAATTCCGCTCTTGCAAGTTCGGCAAGTGATACGGCTACCTATACTGCGCCCGATTGCGGTTTGAATCACGAAAGCTCCGAGCGGAATTCGGACGCTGTTTGTGCCAAAAAGACTGCGCGGGGGGCAAATAAAAATTCCGCTTGCAAAAATTCCACCAATGCCGCCACTTCGGATATTTCCGCAGCAAACGCTGCGAAAGCTAATGTGGCGAGCATTGATGCTTTAAAAATCTATACATCGCTCGTAGCAAAATTTTATACTACCCGTCCCGCGTCCGCCCACACCGCAAACTCTCGCAAGGCAAATGCCGCCTACAAAGCAGATGTCGCCGCAAACACCCTCGCAAGCGCGTCCGAACTCAAAAATATTATTGAAAGCGCGCCTGCAAGCGACTTTGTAGCGAATGAACTTGCGCACATCGGCAAAATAAGCACCCCGCCAAATATCCCCGCAGATGCGTGCGCATATGCCGCGAGCGCAAACTCCGAGCGCGTGAAGCTCAAGCTTGTCTATTCCTACGACGGCTCGAAATTTAGCGGCTCGCAGTCTCAGCCTCATGGGCGCGGCGTCGAGGATGTGCTGCGCGCGGCTTTGGGGCGAGTAGGGATCTTTGCGCCGCTAATCAGCAGCTCGCGCACAGATAAAGGGGTGCACGCGCTGCGCCAGGTAAGCTGCGTCGAATGCACCGTGCACTGGGAGCTGTCGCGTCTAAAAGAGCTCATAAACCGCCACTGCGCGCCCTATATTTTTGTGCAACACATCAGCCAGGTACCGCGCGATTTTCATCCGCGTTACGATGCCGTGGCGCGCTGCTATCGCTACGTTTTAAACCACGGACGTCCAAGCCCCTTTCTTAGCGATTTTTGCGTGTTTTATCCGCGCGTAGATCTTGCCGCGCTCAATGCTGCGCTTGCAAATTTCATCGGCGAGCACGATTTTAGCGAGTTTATGAAAAGCGGCAGCGACATAAAAAGCCCTGTGCGCGAGCTCTACGTCGCGCGCGCCTACTCTTTTAGAAATTTGACCTTGATAAATTTTAAAGCCAACGGATTTTTGCGAGCGCAGGTGCGGCTGATGGTCGCAAACGCCCTAAAATCCGTGCAGAGCGGGCGTAAGATCAGCTTCTCGCGGGCACTTAGCAGAATCCCCTTTCCGCCGAACGGGCTGTATCTTAGCGGCGTGAGTTATTAAGGCTTTAAATTTATAGCGTTAAATTTTATCCACGGGCGTTTGGATTTCAAGCTTAGAATTTTATTGCAGTAAAATTCCGCATATCAGAGCAGATCGCCGAGCTACTTTGATATTAAATCACTTGCGCCGTGATGTGTAAAATCGTAAATTTGCGCGAAATTCGATCTGTTTTTATTAGAATTTTATAGAAATTTAGCAATACTTTCAAACTTTTAACTCAAAAAGGAGCAAAGATGAAAAAATTTTCTGTTGCTTTGGCCGGTTTGGCCTTACTAGCTAGCGTTTCAGGCGCTAAGGAGTTCATCAATATTGGCACCGGCGGTATGACCGGCACCTATTATCCGGTGGGCGGCGCGATTTGCCGCTTGGTAAATATGGATAAAAATATGAAATGCTCCGTGCAATCGACGGGCGGCTCGACGTATAACGTCAATAACGTGCTTAAAAAAGAGCTAAATTTCGGCTTCGTTCAAAGCGATGTCGTCTATGATAAATACAACGGTACGGGCAAATTTCAAGGCGCGGCGGATAAAAATTTACGCTCCGTAATTTCGATCTATCCGGAGCTTTTGGCTTTCGTCGTCTCTAAGGAGAGTGGCATCAAAGCTTACGGCGACGCTGCGGGCAAAAAGATCAATATCGGAAACCCGGGCAGCGGCAACGAGCTAACCAGCACGATAGTTTTTGAAAACTACGACTTCGATCTTAAAAAGCTCGCCCAACACGGCGTCTTAACCGCGCAAGAATGCCCGATGGCGCTAAAAGATAAGAAGATCGACGGATACTTCTACGTCGTAGGACATCCGACCGCAAATATCACCGATGCGGCGACTTCGCTTCCTATCGACTTGGTTAGCATCGACGATGAGCATATCAAAAAAATTCTAGAAAAATATCCGTATTTCGCTAAAGGCGTGATCCCTGCGAAAATGTATGACGGCGTAGACCACGATACGCAGACTATCGGCGTAAAGGCCGTGCTAGTAACCGATGCTAGCCAAAGCGACGAGGCGGTTAGGGCGGTAGTTAAGGCTATACTTGATAATTTTGACGAGTATAAAAAGCTACACCCTGCGCTAAATTTGGTAAGCAAAGAATCTCTTTTAGAGGGGCTTAGCGCGCCGCTTCATCCTGCGGCAGAGGCGGTGTATAAAGAAGCCGGGTTGTTAAAATAGGCTAGTTGATGGAGAAATCTACACAAAAAGATGAGCAGGTTTTAGAGGTAAAGAGTAGAGAATTTACCTCTAAAAAGCTCTTCTGGCTCGTGACGCTTGTCTGCTTCGCGTGGTCGGTCTTTCAGCTTTACATCGCGTATTTTACGCTAAATACGAATATCGCGCGCTCAATCCACTTGGCGTTCGCCATTTTTATAATTTTTTCGCTTTTTCCGTTTCGCCCGCGCTCTAAGGCACATTTTTACATCCCGTTTTACGATTATATTTTATTAATCGTCGGAGTCGCCGCGATCTTGTATCCTGCAATAGAATTTAACGGGCTAGCGCAGCGCCCGGGAAATTATCTAACCAGAGATATCGTAGCGTCGTTTATCGGAATTTTCATACTCTTTGAAGCAGGTCGTCGTATGATGGGACCAGCGCTTGGTATTATCGCTTTTACCTTTCTTCTGTATTGCTACTTCGGTCCTTATATGCCCGATATCATCTCGCATCGCGGCGCAAGCTTTGAACTGCTTGCAGGGCATATGTTTTTAACTACAGAGGGCATATTTGGCGTACCAGTGGGGGTCAGCACCAGCTTCATTTATCTGTTCGTGCTATTCGGCGCGCTTTTGGAGCGAGCCGGAGCGGGGCAGTATTTTATAAACGTAGCGTTTGCGATTTTAGGTCGCTTCCGCGGAGGGCCTGCCAAGGCTAGCGTAATCGCTAGCGGACTAACCGGAATGGTAAGCGGTAGTTCGACCGCAAACGTCGTGACGGTGGGTACCTTTACGATCCCGCTTATGAAAAAAGCGGGGCTCACCGCCACTAAGGCGGGCGCTATCGAGGTCGCCGCAGGTGTAAACGGGCAGCTTATGCCGCCTATCATGGGCGCTGCGGCGTTTATCATCGCGGAATTTTTAGGCATGAGCTACACCAATGTAATGATCGCGGCGGTGATCCCCGCCTTTGTCTGCTACGCGGGGTTATTTTTTATCGTGCATCTGGAAAGCTGCAAGTTGGGACTTCACGGCAGCCGCGATTACGCCAAGGTTTCAAAGCTAAAAATTATATTTAGTGGCATTCATTACATAATACCGATTTTGGTGCTTCTTTTTACTCTATTGATTCTAAAAGAAAGCGCGATCTCTGCGGCGTTTAACTCGATTTGCGTGCTATTTTTAATAATGATCGTACAAGAGCCTGCAAAGAAAACGATATTCGGCGAAAAGGTTGGAAAGTCCGATTTTATCGTCGGCTTTGTCGATATCTTTTGGGCTATGGTGGGTGCTGCCAAAAATATGGTCACGGTAGCCGTTGCCACCGCGCTAGCGGGCATCATCATCGGCTCGATCTCACTTACCGGGCTGGGACAGGTTCTTTCAGAGCTCGTGGAGGCAGTCGCGGGAAATAGCATAGTGCTGATACTTCTGATGACTGCGATAATGAGCCTGATTTTGGGCATGGGACTTCCTACAACGGCAAATTATATCGTCGTTTCAAGCCTGATTGCGCCAGTGATTTTGATACTGGCGGGTAAAAACGGCTTTTTGATCCCTGCGATCGCGGTGCATCTTTTTGTCTTTTATTTTGGAATTTTAGCCGATGATACCCCTCCGGTGGGCATCGCCGCATACGCCGCCGCAGGCATCGCAAAGGCAAATCCCGTAACCGTGGGACTTCAGGGCTTCGTGTATGATCTGCGTACCGCGGTGCTTCCATTTGCGTTTTTCTTCAACAATAAGCTGCTTTTGATCCAAAGCATCGGCGATCCGATGGATTCAAAGAGCATCGTTTGGATCAGCGATCCACTGCAAATCGTGCTGATTTTTGCCACGGCGATCGTGGGTATGTTTGCTTTCAGCTCCTCGCTGCAGGGCTGGTTCGTAACAAAATGTAACCCGATAGAGCGCCTACTATTGCTGCTAGTAACGCCGCTAATGCTGGTACCTAATATATGCGCGAAATTCATAGAGTTTATCCCGAGCGAATACGCAAGCTACGGCATCGGCGCAGCGATCTACGCGCTGATCTTCGCTAAACAGTGGCTTTTAAGGCCTAAGGGCTCGGACGATACGCACGCCGAAAATAGCGCGCCTGCGACGTAAATCC
>NZ_CALIMQ010000155.1 GCF_938045535.1 uncultured Campylobacter sp.
TATGACAGCTTTCGCCATGTTTCAAATCGCAAGCTTTTGAATATAGCTCGCTCGCTTTTTTATAGTCCTGTTCTACGCCTTCGCCAGATGCATATAAAAGCCCGAGATTGTAGCATCCGTCACCTTCTTGCAAATCGCAAGCCTTGGAAAGCAGTTCGATCGCTTTTTTGTAATCTTGCCCCACTCCTTTGCCTGAGTAGTATAAAACACCCAGATTGCCGCAAGCTATGCTATTTTTTAAGTCGCAGGCCTTAGAATACAGTTCGGCTGCTTTTTTATAATCTTGTTCTACGCCCTTGCCGTATTCATATGACGCCCCTAAGGTGGTGCAACCCCAGCCGTCTCCCAAATTACAGGCTTTAGAATTTAGCTCTTTTGCTTTCTCATAATCCTGCTTCACGCCATCCCCTGAATAGTATGCCATGGCGAGATTCACGCATGCTAAGGTATTGTTGCTATCGCATTCGCTTTGTAATCTGCTTATACCGGGATCTTCTTGTTCCGCCGATGGCAAAGCCGTGGCTTCTGCTAGCGATAAAGCCGCCGTAGCGATCAGCGCTAAAAATATCTTTTTCATACATCGCTCCGTTTAAAATTTCGGCTATTTTATTTCATTTTCGCTTAATCTTTTGAAAATCGGCGAGCTGTAAATTTACATAGCCGCAAGCTTAAAGGCGAAATTTAGCAAAAAGCGTTAAAATTCCAAGCATTACAAGGAGCAAAAATGAAAATTTTAAAAAGCACGAACGCAAATTTTAAAGAGGAGTTTGCGAGGTTAATGTGCCGCGGCGAGACGGATATGAGATCGGTAATGCCCGTCGTAAGCGGCATCATCGAGGAGATCAGAGTGCGCGGCGATGAGGCGCTAGCTGAACAGATTGAGAAATTTGACAGATGGCGCGTGCAGGGCGATCTGGCTATCACGCAAGAGCAGATGAGCCGTGCCTACGAAGACCTAAGCGCAGAGCTTAAAAACGCGCTACAGGTCGCATACGAGCGCATCTACGCTTATCATGAAAAACAGCTTGAGAGAAGCTGGTTTAGCTTCGATCCAAGCGGCGCGATGCTTGGGCAAAAGATCACGCCGGTAGATCGCGCGGGGCTGTATATCCCGGGCGGCAAGGCGGCGTATCCGAGCTCGCTTCTGATGAACGCGATCCCAGCAATCGTCGCAGGCGTGGAGGATATCAGCGTCTGCACCCCCGCCGTGGGCGGCGTCGTAAACGAGCTACTGCTTGCGGCGATGCATGTGCTAGGGATCAAAAAGGCCTACAAAGTGGGCGGCGCCAGCGCGATCGCGGCGATGGCATACGGCACGCGCACGATCGGCAAGGTCGATATCATCACGGGTCCCGGGAATATCTTCGTCGCAACCGCTAAAAAGCTCGTGTTTGGCGACGTGAATATCGATATGATCGCGGGCCCTAGCGAAGTGGGCATCATCGCAAACGCTGCGGCAAATCCGCGCAACATCGCCGTGGATCTGCTTAGCCAAGCCGAGCACGACGAGATCGCAAGCAGCTTTTTGATAAGCGACGATGAAAAATTCGCTCTTGCCGTCGCAGAGCACATCGAGCGCGAGCTTCCTACACTCGCGCGTGAGCCGATCGCTCGCGCTAGCGTACAAAACAAAGGCGCGATCATCATCTCGCGCGATATGAACGAATGCGTGGAGCTGATGAACGAGCTTGCGGTCGAGCACCTAGAAATCGCGACCGAAAACGCCTACGAGCTGCTTCCGCGCATACGCCACGCAGGCGCGATATTTTTGGGCCACTACACGCCAGAGGCGATGGGCGATTACCTCGCAGGCCCTAACCACACGCTGCCGACCGGCGGAAGCGCGCGATTTTTCTCGCCTCTGGGGGTTTATAACTTCATCAAACGAAGCTCGATTATAGCGCTAAATAAACTCGCCATAGACGAGCTAGGGCGCGCGTGCATGGCGCTAGCAGATGCCGAGGGGCTGGGCGCGCACAAAAGATCGGTGCAGATTAGATTTGAGGAGAAGTGATTTTGCGGCGGTAGCGAAATTGCGAAATGAAATTTTAAAAAAGCGGCTCAGGGCTTAAAATTTGCCCACATATAGCTTAAGGCGGTTTGCATGCAGCTTAAAAATTGCGAAGCGAAATTTTAAAAAGCACCGGCGGCAGTTGCGAAACCGTGGGTCTAAATTTTAAAATTTAAAGACGAGTTAAATTTTAAAAAATGTAAGCGTCGAGGTAAGAGTAAAATTTTAAAATTTCAAAAGCGCTATAAATTTAAAAAAACAGCCGTATTTGATTAAAATTTAAGGCAAATTTACTAAGCGAAATGATATACTTTCGCTGATTTTTTACAAGGAGAGAAAAATGAAAAAATCACTTTTAGTTTTGGCTAGTTTTGGCTTTGCGCTAAGTCTTAGCGCCGCAGATCTTTCAGATAGCTGCAAAGAGTATTTCGCAGATCTTGATAAGATGGTTGACACCTACAAACAAGCTGGTCAAGAGCAGCAGGTCAAGATGTATGAGGATCAAAAAAAGCAGTCTATGGATCAGATCAGCGCACTTCCTAAGGAGCAGCAAGAGGCCACTTGCAAACAAGCTAAAGAGATATTTAAGCAGATGATGGATCAGATGAAACAACAAGGCGCTATGAAATAAGCACCTTTGCGGGCACGATGATGCCTTCTTCAGT
>NZ_CALIMQ010000156.1 GCF_938045535.1 uncultured Campylobacter sp.
CGTTCTCATCCTCGTAAATGATCGCGGGTTTTGCGGGCTTCATCACACTAAATTTAGTATTTTCGCCGAGCATCTCGCGCGCTAGAGCGATCTTTGCGCCGCGCGCGCTTACAAGCCCCGCGTCGATGAGGGCCTTGGCTTCGTTGTGCGAGATGTTTTCCTGCGCCGCCAGCAGCTTGTAGGCTTTTTCTTGCATTAAATTCTTTCCTTAATTAAATTTTCTATCTCTTGCAGATCGCAAATTTTATCTATCCGCGTGCTCTTTAGCGGCTCTTTTAAAGCGCTTGAAATTTCATTCGCGTCGCATAGAGCGATGTTTTGTACGAGCGCGTACAGCGCCTTTTGATTATGAAAAAATCGCCCACTGATGATCGGCACGCCGAAGCTCGCCGCCTCGATCGGGCTATGTCCGCCGATATTGCGCAAAAAACTACCGCCCAAGATCACGACGTTTGAAATTTTATAAAAGTTCGCTAGCTCTCCGAAGGCATCGAGCAAGATAAAATCGCTCCCAAGCCCAGCGCCGTCGCTAAACCGCTCAAAGCTAAGCCCATGTTCGCGCGCCCAAATCTCACAAATTTCACGTACCTTTTCAAAGCGCTCCGGATGTCTCGGCGCCAGGATGATTTTTAGCTTTTGCGGCACGGCAGTCGAAGATGTCGTATTCGGTGCGGTAGAATTTAAAGACGCGCCGTTTAAAGGTGCCGTATTCGGCACGGCGGACGAAGCGTCGTTTGAAGTCGCCGCATCCAAAAAAGCTGCGTTTAAATTTACAGGCTCAGTCGAGCTCGTCTCGCCGCGAAGCTCAGCCGCAGGCAAGCTCTTATCGCCATGAGAGCCCGTTGTGCGCGGGTATTTTTCAAGAGCACTCTGCGAGCCGTGAAATTTTATAAAATCGTTTAAATTTGATAAAACGAGCTCCTCTTCGCCCTCGTGAGTATTTGAGATCGTAAGCACGAAGCTATTTGCGGCCGCGGCGGAATAATCCTTCGCCGCAACGGCGATATTCGCGCTTTTTATGTTGCCTGCGACCTTTATATTTTTTGCGCCGAGCTCCCGCAGCCGCGCCGCATCAAGCTCGCTTTGCGCAAGCACCAGGTCGATATTTTCAAACGCTTTGCGATAATAAAGCTTAAAACGTAGATAGCTCGCGTACGAGCGATCGCTAATGCGCGCGTTTAGCAGGATTACGTAGCTTCCGCGCGCTTTGGCGGAACGGATCAAATTTAGCCACAGCTCCGCTTCAAAAATCACCAGCACGCGGCTGCTCGTAAGCCAAAACGGAAGCCAGTTTTCAAACGGCAGGTAGCGAGAGTTCGGCGTAAGCGCGCGCGCAGCACTGAAGCCCGTCTGCGTGGTCGTGCTAAGCGCGACATCGTCAAATTTAGAAATTAGCGGCGCAAGAGCGTTTACCTCGCCCAAGCTGCAAGCGTGAAAGTGCACCGCAGCGGGGCTAAATTTAGGGTTTTTGTATAGAAAAAATCGCGCCTTCAAGCTCGTGCGGTATTTTTTTTTAAAGCTTAGGATAAAAATAAAAGGCGCAGCGACGAGCCACGCCAAAAACGCCAAGGCGGTGTAGATCACTCGGCTTCTTTATATAAAATTCTACCGCAATACGGGCAGGTTACGATGTCGTCGCTTTTAATGACCGCAGAATAGGTCTTGTCGCTTATACGCATAAAGCAGCCGTAGCAGGCCTGTTTGCGCACCGGCGAGACCGCCGTATTGCCCGCCCACTTGCGGATCTTTTCGTAGAATGAAACTGTTTTTGGATTCATCGCCTGCATTAGCTTATCGCGCTTGGCATAGATCGCGCCGCGTGCGACCTCGACCTCGCCCATCTCGGCGCTTACCTGCTCCCGCAAGCTTTTTAACTCGGCTTCAAACGCCTCTTGCTTTTCACTCTGCTCTTTTACGAGCGCTTCCTTTGCGGCTACGATCTTTTCCAGCCTTTCGATCTCCTCGTTTGTGGCTTCGAGCTGTTCTTTTGCGATGTCCTCTTCGACGCTAAGGGCCTTGATCTCCTTTTCGGTTTTTGCTGCGCCGCTTTTTTTGCCAGTGCTTTTTAGCTTGGACGAAAAGGCGCTAAGCTGCGCGTTTGCTTGTAGAATTTGAGATTTTAGCTCGGCGATCTCCGCATTTAGAGTTTCGATCTGTTCTTTTGCGCCTGAAATTTCGCCACTTTTTTTGCCCAATTTCTCTTGTGCAGCCTCGATTTTAGGCTTAAACTCGTCCAGCTGCTTATCGAATTCGCAAAGCTCTACCAATTGGCTTAAATATTTGTTCATCTTTTTCCTTTAATAATACGTAAATGGATTTTTTTGCTCGCTTATTATAACTTCAATTTCGCTTTTTTGCAAGAAAGGTGCGAGCGCGCGCCCAAAATAGCGCTCACTTTCAAAATGATTTATGTCGATCAAACTCACGCCGTTTTCTAAATTTTGAAGCGCCGTGTGATATTTTATATCGCCCGTGATGAAGCAATCCACGCTCAAGTTTTGATTCAGTTCGCTTCCGCTGCCGGTGCAAAGCGCGATATTTCGGATAAAATTTTTCGTCTTTACGGCGCGTAGATGCTCAATGCCAAGCTTGCGTTTTATATCCGCGCACAGAGCCTCAAAGCTCAAATCCGCGCGCATGAAAACCAAAAATTCCCGCTCATCCGTAATTTCAAATTTTAAAATTTCACGCGCTACGAACCCGTTTAAAACGTGCTTGTCAAAGTTCGTATGCATCGCGATGAGAGAGATATTTTTGCGGATCATCTCATAGATCAAATTTGCAGGATATAGCCGCGGATCAAGCGATTTTAGCGGACTGAAAATCAGAGGGTGGTGTACCACGAAAAGCGAGCCCGCCTCCGCCTCGCGCACCAGCTCGCTAGTAACGTCGAGGCTTAGATAGATTTTTGAAATTTCATCATCCAAGTTTCCAAGCATTAGCCTGCTATTATCCCACGCCTCCGCGTCGCAAAAGGGCGCGACGGCATTTAAAATTTCATAAATTTCGCCCGTTTTCATAAATCCTACTCTGCGCTTTTATCTGTTTTATTTGCGGAATTTTGCTTGCCGCAAGCGTTTTTTAAATTTGCGCCTACGGAGTTTGCGTTTGCCGCGCCGCCGTCTTTGCCGCCTTTTTTATCACAGCATACCGTGCCGCAAAGATCGGCGACATATTTTTGCGGATCTGCGTAGCAAAGCGCGCAGTTTTTGGCAAGATCGCGGATCTTTAAAATATAATCCTGCCTCTGCGTGACCGAGATCGCTCCGCGCGCGTCAAGGACGTTGAACGTGTGTGCCGCGAGCATGCAGTAATCATACGCAGGAAGCGCCAGGCCGTGCTTTAGGATACTTTTGCACTCGCCGAAACAGTTTTCAAATTGATTAAAAAGCATCGCGGTGTCCGCAAGCTCGAAGTTGTATTTGCTAAACTCGAACTCGCCCCTTTTATGCACGTCGCCGTAGGTTACTAGCCCCGCCTTGTCGTCCCAGACGATGTCGTAAACGTCGTCTTTGTTTTGCAGATACATCGCCAAGCGCTCAAGCCCGTAGGTGATCTCGCCGCTTATGAGCTCGCACGTGATGCCGCCTACCTGCTGAAAATATGTAAACTGCGTCACCTCCATGCCGTCCAGCCAAACCTCCCAGCCAAGCCCCCAAGCTCCAAGCGTCGGGCTCTCCCAGTTGTCTTCTACGAAGCGGATATCGTGGCTTTTAAGATCGAGCCCGAGCTTTTCCAGGCTTTTTAGATAGAGCTCTTGGATATTGTCCGGGCTTGGTTTTAAGATCACCTGAAACTGATAATACGCGCCCAAGCGGTTTGGGTTTTCGCCGTAGCGCCCGTCTGTGGGGCGACGCGAGGGTGCTACGTATGCAGCGCGCCAAGGTTTACTTCCAAGGCTGCGCAAAAAGGTAGCCTGATGATAGGTGCCCGCGCCCGCGGGCATATCGTAGGGCTGAACGAGCAAGCAGCCCTGCTCGTGCCAGTAGTTTTGAAGCGTCAAAATAATCTGTGAAAACGTCATTTTTATCCTTTTATCGATATGTAAATTTAAATTCTATCTTCCGAGTGCTTTTCAAAGCCCGTCTCAAAGGCTCTTCGCGGCTCTTAAATTTTTCAAATTTCAGCCGAGCATTCGCCTACTCTCGTAGGCTCGTTCGCAAAATCAAAAACCGCGTAATCGCCCGCTTCGATACGTAATTTATCGCCGGTTTCATCGCGCTCATTTTTACGGCACTGCTTCGCGGATTTGCAAGCTTCGTCGTGGCTTTCTTTATGGTGCTGCTCCTTCGAGCAAGTGCCTATTAGCGCGGAGTATTCGCCCTGTGCGCCGTTTTCGTAGTCGTAATACGCAGCATAAATTTCGTTTTTCTCGGCGCTGCTTCTGCTAGCGTTAAATTTTAAAAACTCGCCCCACAAATTTGCGATCGCCCCTCGCCCGCTAATCTCATCCGCGTTATTCGTGCGAGTCTTTAGCCCACAAATTTCAAAGCCTTCGCTCAATTTTAAAATTTTCATAGATTAATCTTCAAGCAGCACTTCGATCTGCTCGGAGTCCTTTTTCAGAGCCTCCGCTTTTGCCGCGCGATCCGCCTTTAGCTTCGAGCTTAGCACCTCGTCGTTTAGAGCTAAAATTTGCACCGCCAGATACGCCGCGTTTTTTGCGCCCGCCTTGCCGATCGCAAGCGTCGCGACGGGGATACCCGCAGGCATCTGCACGGTCGAATACAGCGCATCTACGCCGCTAAGCGCGCTGCCGCCGAGCGGGACGCCCAGCACCGGCTTGGTCGTATTCGCAGCGACCGCGCCCGCAAGATGCGCCGCCATGCCCGCCGCGCAGATGAAAACCTGCGCG
>NZ_CALIMQ010000157.1 GCF_938045535.1 uncultured Campylobacter sp.
AGCTTAATATGCGAACAAAATGGTAAAGACCCTGCAGATAGAGATGCAAGAGAGGATGCTAAGCATACTTTAGGAAAATGTAAAAAAGAAAACTATAATTCTGAACATAAAAAAGCAGCGAAAATATATTTTGAAATAAACAATATTAGGGTTAATATTGCTCATAAACTTATGGATGGAGATCGAAGGTCGAATTCTAATCCACAAAGTAGCACTGATAATATATGGGAATATATAGAAAAGGTTAAAGTAATGGGAAAAATACATTTTAAATTACAAAAGAGACCGCCAAAAAAATGAAAACCTTCTTTACGTTGATAAACCACACCTTGACGTCGGAGCAAGAAGAAGGCGCGAGGAAGAATTTAAATGTCGATAAATTCGTAAATATAGCCGATGCGATGTGGAGCGATATCGATCCGTCTGAAAAAAGCGTAATAAAATTTGTTGAAACATATAAAGATAAACTCAAAAAGCAAGCAAAAGTGGGAGACATATTGCTGGTGCAGGGTGATTTCGGAGCGACTTATAATATGATAAGGTTTGCTAAAAATATGGGTTTGATAGCCGTGTATGCGACTACTAACCGCATCGTAAGCGAGCAGGTAGAAAACGGCAAAGTCGTGATTAAACGAGAGTTTAAACACGCAAGATTTAGAGAATATGAGGAGTTATAATGTCATCAGATGCAGACAATAAAACGATAGTTATCTTTGAAATTTTAAAAAAGCTAGTTGCAAAGCAAGAAATTTATCTTACCGATACAGGGCTTTTAGATGAGTTAAGGATTAAGGAAAGAACGCTTAGAAGGTATATGGGCGAAATCGACAAGCTATTTCCAGACGCTTTTAGGATAGAAAGCAAGCTCATAGGGCATGGCAAGAGACCGGTAAAAGTATTAAGAGTATATGACAAAAACAAAGATATAATCGGCGTTTTAAAATGTCTTTTAGAATATGGCAATGATCTAGGCTGGTTAATTAGTTTATTAAACGAAAATGATCCTAGGTTGTTTAACGATTTAGATAAACATGAAAAAGAGAAGGTATCTGAACAATTAAAAGAAGATTCGGACATATTTTTATTTAGAACCAATCCTTTTGAGGTTTTGCAAGACGAGCTAAGTAAAAGATATCTGAGCGAGCTTCGAAATGCCGTTAAAAATAAAGAATGCCGAAATATCAAGTATAAATATATCGGTGAAATGGAGAATTTAATCGATGCAAAATGCCTAAAAATAGTTTTTACCGACAGTAATTGGTATTTGGCTATCGAGGATGCTGATGGAAATTTTAGGCTTTTAAGAGTGGCTTTTATTGTATCGCTTAGCAAAAGCTCAAAAAAATACGAAGGAAAGATCTTAAAGGAATATGAAACGTATTTTAATAAAATACAAAATGCTATGAGCTTACCGTCAGAGACAACGCGAATAGCGCTATTAAAAGCTTCTCCGAAAGTGGCTATATATTTTAAGGAGGGCATGAAGCTATTTTTCCCAACTCAAAAATTTAAAAAGAAGCTAGATGATGGTAGCATTATTTTTAGCATAGATTTTACTCAGGATATGGAGATATTGCCATTTATAAAAAAGTGGCTTCCCGATATAGAAATTTTAGAGCCAAAAGATCTAAGAGAAACCTTTAAAGAGCAATTAAAAGCGGCTCTTGATATATTAAGTGAGTAGAAAAGGCACGCGTTGTCGCGCTAATAGCGAAACAAAATTTGCCCTGAGTCTATTCACGCGCTACGAAGCGGTAAAATTTTAGAGGGTTTGATGAAATTTAGGACTTAGGACACACAAAGCATCGTCGCAATCT
>NZ_CALIMQ010000158.1 GCF_938045535.1 uncultured Campylobacter sp.
CGGACGGTCGGCGCGCAGGCGTTGCAGGAAATAGTGGCTGTCGACGGAGCAACAAATATGAACTAACATTATAATTCCCCATAAATGACGGATTTCAAGCTTTAAAATTTTAAACCCGTTTCGGTTACGTATTTCATATACGCGCCCTCACGGGTTAAAATTTTAAAGTTAAACTACGCCTATTCTGTCTTGAATATTTTTTACCGATTTTACTAAATTTAACTGCAAATTTGATTAAGGCATAGGGGTTATAAATTTTAGAATTTTTGCGGTGCGGGTCTCAGCGGATAAAATTTAAGACCGAAATTTGTAAATTTAACTTCAAATTTGAACGTAAAAAGTTAAGGCGAAGTATTTTTGCGTTTAGACGAGGCAGAAATGAGCCGAATGGAAGGAGCGTATATATAAATACGTGACTGAAATTCGGCGAAATTTCTAACGAAGTATAAACCAAAAAGACAAGCCTTAAAATCGCAAAATTTAACCCGAAATTTCCTTCCGCCAGTTTTTACCCCACACGGCATACGCCGCGCTCTCTTTCTCGTGCTCCTGTAGCCCCGAGATCGCGTGCAGAAACAAAGCTTTGTTCATGGGCCCCTTCATTAGCGCCTTCAAGCTTTTGTAAATTTTATCCTCCTGATATGACAGCAGCCCCGCGACGATCACTTCTAAACTACGCTCGCTGATGCCGTAGCGATCGATAAACGCCTCAATAAATTTTATATGCGCGCTCTGATGTTCGGCATCTACCGCCTCAAAGTAGCGCCGCGCGAGACCAAAGTATTTTTCGCTCTTTAGCGCAAGGCCGAAAACCGCGTAACTGCCGCTTGCCAGGCACTTTTTGCCGTCCGTGTCGGCGTAGAACTCAAACTTGTGCTTTAACGCCTCGTTCGCGTAAAGCTCAAGCTCCCCGTCGAGCCCGTGCGCGAGCGCGGCGGCGAAAAAGCGGTGCGTGGGCGTAGGCGCAAGGCCTTTGATCGGCAGATAAGTTTTCTGCGCTTTGGAGCTAAGCTTTACGGCGTAGCTTGCAGGAAAGCCCGCTTGCAGCAGCTTTACGATGAAATTTAGCGCCTTTTTATACGCATCCGCCGTTTCGTTTTTGATTTTTACGCGAACCTGTGCAAAAACATCGTTCGCTAGACACTCCGCGTCCGCGTCTTTAAATTTTACTAGCTCGCCCTCAAACTCGCCCGTGCCGTGATCCAGATAGCTTTGCGCCTGAGCCGAGCCGAAAATCTTCGCCGCGCACTCCAAATCCTTGCGCGCAAGATCCACATCCCAGCTATAGCGCTTAAATTTGATATTCCAAAACGCCGCACGCACGAAAAACGCAAGCTCGCCCGCGTCCACGCTTTGCCGCGTAAAATCCTTTTTAAGCTCGTAATCTTTGCTCCAGCCGTCATCGCTGATATCATAAAATTTCGGCAGAAATTTCTCCTCTTTCCAGCGCCGCAGATTATTCTCTAGCGCGATGATAAAATCCCCCAAAAGCCGCCTGTTCTTGGCGTCCTGTACCGCGGCGATAACCCGTTCAAGCAGCGCCATTAGCGCCGTTTCGTCGTAATCCATAAGCGAAAGATCGAAAATGCGGTCCATAAACACGAAAATCTCGCGGCCGTCTTTGATCTTTTTATCGCGGCGGATGATGATCTCGTCTATATAATCATCCATTTTACGCCTTAGCTCGGCTTTTCGCGCAGTGTTTTCAAAGTAAAATTTACGCTCGCAGCTGCGTTGTGCCAGACTACCGCTCGCACCTTCAAATTTGACCGCTAAATCCAGCTTATACGCAAAAAACGGCAGATTTACTTCAGCCAAAAACTCCTCCTCCACGCTCTTTGCGATGAGCGGGACGACGGCCTCAAACTCCTCGCACTCTAGCTCGTCTATCTCGGGCGCATCGGCTCTAAAGCTGTCCGCGCCAAAGTCGTGAAGGTAGAGCCTGATGCGCGATCCGCGGCACTCCACGCCCAAAAAATCAAAATACCCCTCTTGCACGCGACACCCCGAATACGGCGCCTCGCCCTTGTACTGCGAGCCAAGTTTGCCCGCGATCAGGCGCTTTAGCGAGTCCGAAATTTTGCCCGCTAGCGAAATTTGAGCTTCGTTCATTGACGATCCTTTTAAATTTGAGTTAAATTTAGCGGCAAGGCGCCGCAACTAAATTTAGATCCGATTTTAGCTTCGATTCGGCAAGCACGCCTAGCTCAAAGCCAAAAATTTCCTAACCGTTATACAAAGTATCGTAACGATAAGTGCGATCATCCAGCGCTTTTGAGCTTTTTTGCCGATCCTGTGCGAGGTTTTGACGCCCGCATAAACGCCCGCTAGCGAGCCGACGCCGAGTAACGCGCCGATTTCGTAGTACACGAGCCCGTGTGCGGCAAGACTAATAAAGCCCGCGCTTGAGGAAAATATCACGAAAAACAGCCCCGTGCTGACGGCCTTTTTGATGTCGTAGTTTAAAAAACTGATCAAAATAGGCATCACAAATACCGCGCCGCCAATACCCACGCTGATCGCCACGGCGCCGACGAACAGCCCCACGATAAAGAGCAAAATTTTAGATTCGTTGGCCTCGCTCGCGGGCTCGGTCGGGGTTTTAAAGAGTTTGATTAAATTTACGATCTGCACCAAAATAAGCGTGCCCAGAAGGAATTTTGACGAAAAATAGCTTACGATAAAGCCGCTGCTAAGCGCGCCGCAAAAGCCCCCGAGCCCCAGCACCAGCGCGGGCGCGACGTCTAGCATTTTGCTTTTAAAATTTACGAACGAACCGAAGATCGAGCTAAAGATCATCTGCATGATGCTAATGCCGATGGCGTACTTGACATCGTAGCCGAAGAGCATCATCACAGGCACCACGACGGTGCCGCCGCCGATACCGAAAAATCCGCTGATAAAGCCTACGCAGGCGCCGATTAAAATGTATTCAAAAAACATCCATATTCCTTATTTCAGCCCCTTTGATCTCGCTGAATTTCGCTTTTTGCGGCTTGTCTTAAATTTTACCGCTTGCAAGCCTTGAAATTTAAGCGCGAAATTTAGCAAATTTAAGCCTTATAGCCGTTTTGCTTCGCGCATCCATTCGCGGTATTGCTCGCGCGAAATTTTTACTTTTTCATATCGCAAGGTGTCCGCGCGGAAGCATTTCAGGCTCAGTTCATTATCTTCAAAGCCCGCAAAATCAGCCTGCTCGTAGATGTCGTAACCGCCCTGTATGCAGTCTAAAACATCGACATATCTCTGCTCTTCGCTCATCGGCTCGGCAAAGCTCACCAAATGCACGCCGTTTGGAGCGCCCCAGTAGCAACCGCTTACGACCAGCGCGTCCCAGTCCCGCAGATAGTGCACGCCGCCCCAAATGAAGCTCTCCTTGCCGAGCGTCCAGGCGTCCGGCACGAAGCGCATAATTCGCCCGCAATCCAGTTCAAGCACGCTATAGCCGTATAGATCCTGGCGAAAGACGAGGTAAAATTTGCCGTCTGCGTGGCGAATTAGGCTAAAAAATTCTGCCCTATCGTCTATACAGCGCCAAGTTTTTATCGCGCGGCTTTTGAGATGGGCTACGCAGCCGCCGCTCCCATCGTCTATGCGGCGTAGGCTTTTTATCTGCGGCGCGCCAAACAGCGCGTATTCGCCGCCGCCAAAGCTTGCCGTGCTGGGCCCATATGCGTCTTTTACGATCTCATATCCGCCGCTTAAATTTATCGTTTGGCACCGGGTAAAATTTCGCCCCTCGAAAAGAGTTTCCGCCTGTTTGATGCGCGCTTGGTACTGCGCGGAATTTACGGCGTTTGCCATCGTGCGCTCCTTAAAATTTCATGCAGGCGGGTTAAATTTTATGCTATTTGCGCTGCCTCAAACGGCTCGCGCTTCTTAAAATTTCATGCGAACCGAATAAATTTAGCCTCGCTAGTCGGTAAAATTTGAACGTTGGCGGCAGAACTCAAGCATTTGGCGGCAACCTACAACTACTAAGTGCAATCCGTGAGCGCTATGCACCCGCGCCTAAATTTTAAATCTCACCTTGCCAATTTTTTAAAATTTACCCGCAGTTTCGGCGCTCTGCGAATACTTGCGATACCGCACCGCCTTTAAATACTCGCACACAAGGACCTGAAATTTTACGAGCATTTAAAATTCCGCGGCGTTTAAATTTCACGATATTTAAAATTTCGTGACGTTTTAAAATCCCACGAAAATCCGAAATTCCGCGAGTATTTGAAATTTCGCAACCTTTAAATTTCACTAGCACCTTAAATTTTATCCAAGTACAGGCAGACAACCCGCCCGGACGGGCAGACCGCTCAAATTTGCTCGCCCGCGCGGTGCCGCTAGCTATCACTCAAAATTTATCCCCAGAATTTTGCTCCTATCAAGAGCGCAATAATCTCGCCACCAGCTATTACTCAAATTTACCCTCGTCCACAGCGCCGCTATCGTATAAATTTAAAATTTTACTCGCCCGAGACTGCAAATATTACTCGGATTTGTCCTCACTCTTAGCACCTGAAATTTTATCCAGCACCTTTTTGCCGACCTCGCTTTGATTTAGCGCTTCGAGCATCGCGGCTAGCTGCGTGCCGCCCTTGGCGCTTAAAATTTCGCCGAATTTACTCATCCCCTCGCCCACGCTGCCTTCGTTCGCGATGATCTTAAGATCCGCCGCGCTTAGTGCCTTGGCCTGCTCCAGACCGATGTCGCGGTTCGCTTCGATCTGTTTGATCGAAATGAGATAGGTCTGATAGCCCTGATTTTCGCCGATCTCGCGCGCCAGCTCGATCTGTGCGTTTACGGGCGCGAGCTCTTTTAGCCTAAGCGCCTCGGCCTCGGCAGAGCCTATCTTTAGCGTACCCTGCGCCTCTTTGTCCTTCATCTCCAAAAGCGCCGCGGCGGCGAGAAACTGCTTCTCTTTATCGCCCTGCGCTACTAAAATTTGATTTTCCTTGATCGCTTCGGCGTCGCGGATCTTGGCATTTTTGCGCGCTTCGGCGTCGATCTCGATCTTGCGCTGCTCCTGCTCGGCCTTTACGATCTCCACTTGCTTTTTGATCTCGGCCTGCTTGACGTCGTTTACCCGCACGACCTCCATCGCCTTTTCCTGCGTTATCTTTTGCTGATCCTTGATGAGCTGCTCGGCCTGCTCCTTTGAGATCGCGACTTCGCGCTCGTTTTCGACGGTCTTAAGGCCCACCATCTTGTTGGCCTCCTGCTGGCGCACTTCAGTTGCCTGCGCAGCTTCAATCTCGGCGATCTGGGCGAGCTTGGTGTTGTTTGCAACCTCGACGCGGCTTTCCTTTTCGATCTGGGATTTTTTCTTCTCCATGATGTTAAAGATAACCTTGCTGCCGCTGCTATCTCGGATATCCATCAGCTCGATGTTTTTGACGGGCTCGATACCCCAGTTTTGCAGCTGCGTCTTTACCGCCTTGGTAAAATCATCTCCGAGCTCGGAGCGGATCTGCAAGATGTCCTCAAGCACGCGGCTCGAAAGGATCGAACGAATCGAGCCTTGGATGATATTGGTAAGCTGGTTATTCAAATCTTGAAAATTATTGACGCGTTGTGCGGCTAAATTTGAATCCACGATCCTAAAAAACGCTGTAATATCGACTACGAAAGGAAGCCTGCCCAGATCATACGCCTCATAATCCTCGATCTTGATGCTAAAGACCGAGACCGGCAAAACGATCTTCGTAACGCCCAGCGCCGGCACCCAGCTCGGGAATTCATAGTAGCTGTTGCCGTTGCCGGTATCTTTGCCGTAGCTCGTCGTCTTGCGCGCGCTTTGGACGATATGCACTTCGTTCGTCTCCACTATACGCCTGAAAAACAGCGGTACGATGATAAAAAGCGCGATTAAAACCCCGACGGCGGCGCCTATTAAATATAAAATTTCACCCATTTTCTCTCCTTTAAAAATGCTAAATTTAAAATGGATTATATAAAAATTTACTTTGAAAAATAATAAATAATCGCGGCGACAGCGGTTAAAATTTACGCAATTTTAATGAGATTTTATGTAATATCGCAGCGTATATTTCAATACCTTTTAGAAGAAAGAAAAAATGCAAAAGAAAATAAGGAATATG
>NZ_CALIMQ010000159.1 GCF_938045535.1 uncultured Campylobacter sp.
ATTTGGTGCTTAAAGATATCAGCTTTCACGTAGAACCGGGCAAAAGCGTAGGCATAGTAGGCAGAAGCGGCAGCGGTAAAAGCACTATCACAAAGCTGATCGAGCGGCTCTATCTGCAAAGCTCGGGCGCCGTTTATATCGACGGCATAGATATCAGACACCTAAATCCCTATCTTTTGAGGCAAAACATCGGCGTGGTCCTTCAGGAAAACTATCTATTTAGCGGCAGCATCAAAGAAAACATCGCCTTTGCCGCAAGCGGGGCGAGTATGGAGGAGATCATTAGAGTTAGCAAGATTGCGGGCGCTCATGATTTTATCGCAGAGCTTGCAGGAGGTTACGATACCTTCGTAGGCGAGCGCGGCTCGAGCCTTAGCGGCGGACAAAAACAGCGCATCGCAATCGCTAGAGCGCTCATAAATAATCCTAAAATTTTGATCTTTGATGAGGCAACCTCTGCGCTTGATTATGAAAGCGAAAGCATTATCAATAAGAATTTAAGCGAGATCAAAAAGGGAAAAACTTTCATCATTATAGCCCATAGGCTAAATTCCGTTAAGAATTGCGACGAAATTTTAGTACTAGATAAGGGCGAGATCGTAGAGCGCGGAAAGCACGATGAGCTAATGGCTCTGGGCGGCTACTATAAGAGCTTATATGATAAGCAACTAGGATAGGCTTGGATGAGATGAGAGCTGCGAATGAATGTAGCGCTAATGAAAGATTTATCTTTAAATTTGAGTATGTTTTTCTTGAACCCATATTTTTAATACGTTTGTTATACGCACAAAGCTTAAGAGCTTTATTATAAATTTATGGCATAATTCAATTAGATCTCTACAAGGATAAACTATGCTTGCATCGATAAATATTCAAATATCAAACGCTAAAACGCTTAAAGCCATAGAGGATATAATCGCAAATGATCCTACCGCCGTTATAAGCTATAATGAGCTGAATTATTTAAGCCCGCAAGATGAAGCTAGACTTATGGAAATTTCAGATGCCGATGATAGAGGCGAGCTGAAATACCACTCGCACGAGGAAATGTTGGAGCATTTAAATACGCTTTTTAAAAAAATGGCCTAAGATATGAAGCTTGTCTACAGCGAAGAATTCCTTAACGATCTGGATAAAATTATTATGTTGATCGCGCAAGATAGTCCCGAAAGGGCGGCTAAATTTGCAGATGATTTGATTGTTAAAATTTCAGACATTCCAAATCGCCCGTATAGTTTTAGAAAAAATCCTAAGCTAAATCGTAAAGATACTAGGGATCTGGTTTTTAAAGGCTATACTGTGCCGTTTCGCGTAAGCAAAGACGCCATAAAAATACTAGCGATA
>NZ_CALIMQ010000160.1 GCF_938045535.1 uncultured Campylobacter sp.
GTACTTTGTGTCGTAAATACCATCTCAAAAGCTAAAAAGCTATATGAAGTCATAAAAAACAAAAGCGAGAATAAAGATAGCGTCTATCTTTTGACTACGCACCAAATTCCACTTCACAGAGTTGAGATTATTGACGAGATAAAAGTTAAATTAAGTAGTGGTAAAAAGATTATTTTGATTGCAACGCAGCTGATAGAGGCGGGGGGCGGTCTTAGCTTTGATATAGGTTTTCGAGAGTTCGCTCCCTTTGGCTCTATCATTCAAGCTGCGGGTAGAGTAAATCGTGAAGGCTTGTCAGATAGGCCTGCAAAAGTTATAGTTTTTGATTATTTAGAAGGTAAATCATTTCCATATCACGATACGGATCTGCAAGAGGATAAGATAAAGGAAATTCTATCGCAAAATATAAAAGAGAGCGAAATTTATAATGTCTTAGAGAGCTATTTTGAAAGTACAAAGAATGAAACGACTAGCGTAGATTTATTGCAATACGCTAAAAACCTGAAATTTCAAACATTATTTAGAAAATTTAATGAAAATTTTATGCCTAAGCAGGACTGGAAGGTCTCGCTTTTTGTAGAACAATATAGTGGGCATTTCAGCGAGTTTTTAGATAATCGGGATAAATTGTTACAATCAAATGACGATAAATTTAAAATTATTGCAGAAATTAAAGATTCGGAAAAAGATTTGGGATTATATACTATATCCGTTGGTAAAAATTTACTAGAAGAACTTAAAAAAGATTATAAAACCACTTTAAAAGATTATTTTGGCAGATATATCTTACCGCCAGGCAATTTCTATAATAAATTTGATGGTTTTCTTCCTAAACTTACGATTGCCGAAGAGTTTTTCGACTAATGTTTTGCAAGGACCAAATCACCGGTACGCTCGTGAATTATTACATCACCTGCAAGCGCGAGGCATGGCTTTACGCACACAATATTCACGCCAATCAGGAAGATGAAAACGTGCTGATGGGCAAGGCACTAGCGGATATCAAAGAGAACGGTTTGCAGGAATTCGCATTTTCAAATTTGAAATTTGATAAGCTTTCCAAGCAGCGCGGACATTATCTCATCACCGAATATAAAAAGAGCCTAAAAAATCCAGAAGCAGGCAAGATGCAGCTACTTTTTTACATCTATCTTTTAAAAACGGGCTTAAATTTAAAAGAGGTAAAAGGCAAATTAATTAGCGGCAAAACCGTCATAGCCATTGAGGATAATGTCGAGAATTTCACTAAAATCGAAACAATTCTAAACAGCATCGCCGCCCTTGTGAATGAGTTAAAGCCGCCTAAATTTAGCCCGCAAAAGATTTGCGAGAGTTGCGCTTATCGTGATTATTGCATTTAGGAGATAGAATGTACGCTATTTTATTTTACGATATTTCAAGCAGCGACGAAAAGGAGAAAAATAACGCTGCGCGCGTCCGAAAGGCGGTTGAGAAGTTTCTGCCTCGCGTGCAATTCAGTGTTTTTGAGGGTGAAATCAGAGCGAGCGATCTTAAAAAATTAATGGCGATTTTGCAAAAAGAATGCGCCAGTAAGCTTGATTCGGTAGTAATTTATACTTTTAATTCGCTCAAATATTCACAGCGTCTCGTCATCGGGTGCGATAAAAACGAGGCAATATTCAGCTAAAATTTAAGGATAAAGTATGCAAAAATCGGATCGCACGCATTTTATTTTGAGCCCAGGCCGATTGCGCCGTAAAGATAATAATCTATACTTCGATAAATTTAACGACGAGGGCGGAATTTTAACTAGTAAAATTTTGCCGATTAACGCAATTGATGAAATTTATATTTTGGCGCGAGTAGAGCTTGACACTTATACTATGGCATTTTTGGCTGATAATAACATTTTGCTGCATATTTTTAGCGCCTATCAGAGCTTTCGCGGCAGTTTGTTCCCGAATACTTCAAATTCTGTAAATAAAAGTGGCTTTGTGCTTTTGGCGCAGTTGCGGGCTTTTGATGATCTTTCTAAGCGCCTTTTTATCGCTCGCGAGATTACTCGCGTTCGCATCTTAAATGCAGCCATTAATTGCAAGGCTTACGGCGTCTTGCTCGATACTGCGCCGCATCTGGATGCCCTAGCGCGCGTATGCGACATAGCAGCAGTAATGGCGGTGGAAGGCGGCTTTGCCAAGCGGTATTTCGCGGCATGGAACGAAATCATCGAGGATCAGCGCAGTTTTAAATTTACGACGCGTTCCAAACGCCCGCCGGCGGATAAAATTAATGCCCTCATTAGCTACGTAAATACGCGTATTTATAACGTCTGCCTCAGCGAAATTTACAAAACCGAGCTTGATCCGCGCATCGGCTTTTTACACGAGCCAAACTACCGCGCGTTAAGCCTACATCTAGATCTTGCAGAGATTTTTAAGCCTATTTTAGGCGATAGATTAATTTTCGGAATGTTAAACAAGCGCGAGATTACGGCAAAAGATTTTGAAACGGACGCGGGGCGTATTCGATTTGGTAAAGAAGCGATGCAAAAGATCGAGCTAAAAATGATCGAGAAACTATCATCTTGCGCAAATGTAGCGGGACAGAACCTAACCTGGCGTCAAATCATCCGTCGCGAGGCAAATCAGATTAAAAAATACGTCTGTGAAGGCGTGCCTTACGAGGGGCTGGTATGGCGGTAGGTCTCAGGGCTTCGAGCTTAATTTATGCTTTTTTAATCTTAACTAGAATCACTTACGCCTATAGATTACGCCCTCTTAAGATGCATGTGCTTTTGAAATAAATTTGATCTGAAGCACGGAACGGCGAACGAATTGGCTTTAAAAACACATATGTTTTTAAAATTTCAGCTTTTTATTATTCACACTTCGATTTTTGAATATCTTTATATTTAGATTTTAACATTTGCACTCACGATACATATAGATAGCGATAAAGTTGCTTTTAAGATTCTGAAATGCCTAATTTTGGGCATTGAGCAATCGGGAGCTTTTTTAAATTTAGTCCATTTTAAGGCATAAAAATATATACTTCTAACACTTTCTACCTAGAAAAATGGCAAAATTCGTGCTGTAGAATTTCATCCCGTTGGGAATTGAAACACAAGTAAATTTAAAACTCCATAAAATCCTTTTTTGTAGAATTTCATCCCGTTGGGAATTGAAACGACGCTTTGGATAAGAATTCTGCCGATTCAAATAGTAGAATTTCATCCCGTTGGGAATTGAAACTACCCTCTCGCGGTCGCGTAATCGATCTCTAGCCCTGTAGAATTCCATCCCGTTGGGAATTGAAACTTATATAAATTTATATAATAAAATAAAT
>NZ_CALIMQ010000161.1 GCF_938045535.1 uncultured Campylobacter sp.
GTACGGCGTCATACCCGTCTCGCGCATAGGCACGCGGTCTAGATACATCTTCATACCGCTGCCGCTGCGTCCCGCCATCTCAAAGCTGCTAGAGGTTAGCCCCGCCGCACCCATATCCTGGATACCCACGACGTAGTCGGTTTTAAAGAGCTCCAAGCACGCCTCCATCAGCAGCTTTTCGGCAAATGGATCGCCCACCTGCACGGTCGGACGCAGAGATTTGTTCGCGTCGTTAAAGCTATCGCTCGCCATCACAGCGCCCCCAAGCCCGTCGCGACCGGTCTTTGAGCCCACGTAGATTACGCTATTGCCCACGCCTTCGGCCCTGCCGTAGAAAATTTCATCCTTTTTAACGATACCTAGCGCAAAGGCATTAACCAAAATATTGCCGTCAAAGCTCTTATCGAAGCTCGTCTCGCCGCCTATCGTAGGGATGCCCATGCAGTTGCCGTAGTGAGCGATGCCCGCGACTGCCCCTTTTAGCAGATAGCGCTGCTTCCTGGCATTCTCGCTTCTTCCTCGCACCTCGCCGAAGCGAAGCGAGTTCATATTGGCCTCGACGCGCGCGCCCATCGTAAAGATATCGCGCAGTATCCCGCCCACGCCGGTCGCAGCCCCCTGAAAAGGCTCTATGAAGCTAGGGTGGTTGTGGCTTTCCATCTTAAAAACTGCAGCCATGCCGCCGCCGATGTCAATGACGCCTGCATTTTCGCCGGGGCCCTGGATGACCCAAGGCGCCTTGATCGGGAAGCCGCTTAAGTATTTTTTGCTCGATTTGTAGCTGCAGTGCTCACTCCACATCGCGCTAAAAATCCCAAGCTCGAGTAGATTCGGCTCGCGACCTAAAATTTTTAAAATTTTTTCATATTCTTCGTCTGAAATTTTATGTGCCGCTATCGTTTTTTTATCCATTTTTTCGCCCTTTTCGCCGTTAAATTTAAGTCGCAATAATAACTAAAATTTTCTATCATTTCGATTAATCTTCGCCCTTTTTAAGATACTTCTCGTAAAGTTTCGCCTCTTTTAAAAACGCGTAAAATGCGTTAATGTTTGCCGTGATAAATCCCTTGCGCCCGTCAAAAAGCGATCTGCGCAAAATGTATGATTTAAAAAACGCAAACGGATAGATCAGCAAAAGCTTCGCAAGGCTCGGCTTCTTACCCTTCTCAAAATCCCCCTGCGCGCGCAGCGTGGAGTAGTTGTTGTTTTTCGTAACGAGCTCGGCGATCGGCTTTTCGCTAAAGTGATTAATGCAAAATTTGCTCTTTTTTACCGCGCCCTTTACGATCGAAATTTGCGCGTGCACCCCCATATTTTTATACTCGCCGCACTCCTTGCGAAAGAAGCGGATGTGGGTGTTTTTGCGCACGAGATCCGAGCACTTGCGCCCGAGCGAGTATTCATGAAATTTAATATCCAGCGCCGAGTAATCGCTCTGGCTCATAAACTCCTCTAACTCGCCCTTTAGCTCAAGGCTTACCTCCTCGTCGCCGTCGAGATTTAGCACCCATTCGTTGCTGCACAGCGAAAATGCATAGTTTTTCTGCACTCCCTCGCCCTGCCAGTCGTGGTGGTAAATTTTATCGGTAAATTTACGCGCGATTTGCAGCGTGGCATCGGTGCTGCCGCTATCGACGATTATGATCTCGGCAAAATCCGCCACGCTACGCAGCATACGCTCGATGTGGCGCTCCTCATTCATCACTATCGCATAAACGGATGCTTTAATCATAGTTTGTTCCTTATCCTCGTAAATTTAAGCCAAAAATCAAAAAACCCCTCCGTGCCCAAAATGCCGATACGCTTTACGGCGTGTCTGTCGTCGCCCGCCTCGTAAAGTCCGCGCTTGACGACTACCGCGCCTTTGAAATTTAATCTGGCGATATTTAAAATTTCGTCGTTAAATTTACCGTACGGGTAGGCAAACACCTCGCACGGCCGTCCGCAAATACTTGCTACGCGAGCCTTGGATGCAATGATCTCGTCTGCTGCGAGCTGCGGATCGCTCGCGTAGGTAAGGTCTAAATTTACGTGGTGCATCGTATGCGCGCCAAACTCCACCAGCCCGCTTGCTTGCATTTTTAAAATTTGCTCCTCGCTCAGCATTCGCGCGAGATGGGCGGTGTTGGCGCGCTCCCAGTCGTTTTGCGCGGCGTCCGGGACCAAAAATATGCTCGCTTTGAAATTGTATTTTTTCAAAATTTCAAAGGCGCTAGTAAAATTATTTTCAAACCCGTCGTCGAATGTGATGCAAACCGCCTTTTTAGGCAGCCGCTCTAGCGCGATAAGCTCGCTAAACTTAAAGCTTTTAAAGCCATTTTTCGCAAGCCACGCGATCTGCCTTTCAAAATCAGCAGGTCTTAGCCGCCATTTGTCGAATTTATCGCCCTTGTGCTCCTCTACGCTATGATACATCAGCACCCGCGCCTTATGCCAGCCCTGCGGGATCCGCCACCAGTTATACCGCAGTGAAACGCCCACTGCGGCGGCAAAGATCAGAAAGGCTACAAAATAAATCATCTGAATTTCTCTCCGTTTTTATAAACGAACTCGCGCCACTCGTAAGGCTCGCTAAGCGTTAAGCCAAACGTGAGCTCCAGCATAAATTTAGACACGCGCGTGGCATTTACGATTTCTAGCGCCCTAGCCCGACCATTTTTGCCGATAGCCTCGAAACTTCCGTTTTGCAAGCATTCTTTGATCTTGGCAAAACAATCCTTTACATCGCTAAAATATACGACATCGCGCCCATCGATAAAAAGTCTATCCAAGCCCTTTATAGCGGGACTGAATGTGCAAACTCCGCACCCCATAAATTGAGCCATTCGATCGGATGAGTATAAAATTTTATTTTGATTCGGCTTCCAAACGCCGTCATCCGCGTTAAAATTTATCGCTATTTTAGAGCGCGAAATTTCTTGCTGAAACCGCTCCCCAAATACAAACGGCTCGCCTAAACTTCCGTAAATTTTAATCTCTACCCCCTCTTTGGCGCATAGCTGCTTTAGGGTCTCGATAAATTCCTTTCTGTTAGGCAGGTAGTCGTTGCCGATATAAAGGACGTCGTGGCTCTTTTCCGAATCAAAATTTCTATCGAATGCGGCATCCGAGATATTGGGCATAAACGAAACCAAAGTATTTGGATTGCGGCGCGAAATTTCCGCCAGATCCGTAGCATTCGTGCAAAAAAACGCATCGGCTAGGGAAATTTTATTAAAATCGCCGCTATCGGCGCTTCTTAAATCCGCATACCACTGAATTATTTTGATCTTCGGCAGTAGCTTTTTGATGCGGCTTAAAGTATCAAATTTTATCTTTTCGGCCTTGCCGATTAGAAGCAGATCGGCACCGATGTTTTCGCAGATACGCACGAGTTTGGCGTTCATTTTAGCTAACCCGCTGTTTTTCAGCCCGCAAAAGCGCAGGCTCCGCTCCCAATCGCGGTAGCTAAAATCATAGACGAAGTGTCCGCCGCGGATGAGCCCGTGGCTGATCTTGCGCTCCATGCCGTAGAAAAAACTGCCGTCGTCGTATTCGTTAAAAATG
>NZ_CALIMQ010000162.1 GCF_938045535.1 uncultured Campylobacter sp.
CCAATGCGGCGCAAATTTCGCAAGAATTTGAAAAGATGAAAGAGCAGAGTTTGGGAAGCAAAAATGGCTAACGTAAAGTGTCCGCACTGCGGCTCTCAGATCGATATTGACGAGGCGCTACAGCGCGATATCAAGGCTAAATTTGAAGATGAAATTTTGCAGCAGAAGCGAAAGTGGCAGCAGCAGCAAAACGAAGCCACGCTTAAATTTGAAGCCGAGATCGCCGCTAAGCGCGAGGAGTACGCGAAGCATCTGGCGCAGCTGCAAGCGAAGGAAAACGCCTTCGAGCAGCGCGTAAAAGCGGCGACCGATTCTGCGCTAAACAGCGAGCGGGAGAAAATTTTAGCGCTTGCAAAATCTCAGATCGAGAGCGAAAACGCGGCGAAATTTGAAATTTTACAAAAGGAGCTGCAAGAGAAATCGCAAAGAATTTCCGAGCTAAATTTAATAAAGGCCGAAATGGAAGCGCAAAAGCGCAAATTTAGCGAGCTTGAAGCCGAAAACAAAGCCAAATCCGAGATCGAACTAACTAACCGCGTAAACCAAGAGCGTGAGCGGCTTTCGAAACAAATTTCGCAGGAAAACGAGCTGAAATTCCGCCAAAAAGATGAGCAGATCCAAAGCCTAATCGGCCAAATAAACGAGCTTAAGCGCCGCTCTGAGGTGGGCTCGCAGCAGCTTCAGGGCGAGGTACAGGAGCTCGCGCTGCAGGAGTATCTGCGGCTAAACTTTCCTTTGGACGAGATAGATGAGGTCAAAAAGGGCGCGCGCGGCGCAGACTGCGTGCAGATGGTGCATACAAGGGAGTTTGCGGGCTGCGGTAAAATTTTATACGAGAGCAAGCGCACGAAAAGCTTCGAGCCCAAATGGATCGACAAACTCAAAGACGATATGATAGGCGAGGGCGCGCAGATCGGCGTTATCGTCACCGAGCAGATGCCGCCTCACAGCTCTAGGCTGCATCAAGCGCCGAGCGATGCTAGCATCTGGATCTGCTCGTTTGAGGAATTTAAGGGTCTTTGCGCCGTCTTGCGCGAACACGTCGTGGCGCTTGCGTTTGCCAAGAGATCGGGTCAAAATCAAGATAGCAAAACGGCGATGCTCTACGACTATCTGACCTCGCCCGAGTTTGCAAACCAGATAAAAACGATCGTATCGGCATTTGTCGGCATGCAGGAGAGCCTAAACAAGGAGCGCAACGCGATGGAGCGCATCTGGAAACAGCGCGAAAAACAGATCGCCCGTGCGCGAGACGGCGCGATCGCGATGCACGCAAGCATCAGAAGCATCGCCGGAAGCGGCGTAGCGCAGCTAGAGGATGTCGATGAAATTTTAAGCCTCGAAGCGATTGCGGCAGAGGGCGAAGCGGCCGCGCTTCAAGACCAAGACGGCGACGAGATGCTATAGCGCCGTGCGGACGGATCGCGGCTATGGCGAGAGCGCGAGATGATCTCGTGGCGCAAGAAGTTTGTGGAACGGAGAGCTAAATACCTATGAATTCGCGTGACGCAACTTGTTAAATTTCGTCCGCTCTTGCGCTTTGATGCAGTGCAGAACCTCACAACCTCGCTTTCTATATTCACATATCTTGTATCTATATAATAAATTTTAAGCGCAAAATGTTTTATCTCTCCAGTGCGGCGTCTTTGGTACTTTATCGCGACGTAAAATTTACCGTAAAATTTCCTTTAAATTTGCCGCGTAGAGCGCCGCGGTACGTTTTAGATCGCGCCATTAAATTTTAAAATTTCAAAACGTTTGCTTTGATTTGTTGGTTGCTCGCTTTCAAAGCGACGCAAAATTTTGCACAAAAGCCGCGGCGCGCCGTAGAGTTTAGCCGCGCCGTCCGTCAGAGCGCTGGGCTTGAAATTTATGATTAATTTTAACGCCGTTTTAAGATTATTTTTGTAAAATCACATTTCTTTTTTACCGCTGGCGGGGCTCATAGCTCAGTTGGTTAGAGCATCCGGCTCATAACCGGATGGTCCTAGGTTCAAGTCCTAGTGAGCCCACCACCATAAAATTTTTTGCTTTTCACTACATCAAAATCCGCAAAATTCTATAAATTTCATACGTCGTTTTTCCTTTGAAATTCCGCTTCATAACTTCAAAAGACAAAGCTTGCCGCATAATTTCAGCTTTAAAATTTGGTTAAGCTCGCGATTGAATTTTCAAATTTAACTTTCATTTGGCGACCGATTAAATTTTATTTTATGGCAAGTTGCAGTAGAATTCCGTTAAAATTCTTAGTGCAGGGAGATGTCCATGTCAGAAAATCAAACGAAAAAAGGCGGAATTTTAGCCTTTTATTTTAACTCAAGCTTGCTTTGGCGCATCATTATCGCTTTAGTGTTGGGCTCTGCGATTGGTATGTTACTACCTAAAAATATGCCGGTGGGTGATACCACGTGGGTGGCGATTTTAACACCTTTGGGAGATCTTTTCGTGCGGCTTTTAAAGATGATCATGGTGCCGATCATCATCTGTTCGCTGATCGTGGGCACTAGCAGTATCTCGCCCGCGCACCTGGGCAAAGTAGGCGTTAAGGCGATCATATTTTATGCTATAACGACGCTTTTTGCGATCGTTATCGGCCTAGCGTGTGCGTTTATATTTTCTCCAGGTAGCGGGCTTGATCTAAGCGATGCGTCCAAGGCCGTCGAAAAAGCAGCAAATGCGCCTAGTATGAGTAAAATTTTGCTTAATATAATTCCTACGAATCCTTTTGATTCCATAGCTAAGGGCGAAATTTTGCCGATTATCGCGTTTTGCTTATTTTTCGGCGTAGGGCTTGCGTTTTGCCGCGACAGTAGTGATGCTCGTATTAAAAATTCCGCTGATACGGTTTATAATTTTTTCGATGGAATGAGCGAAATTATGTTTAAGGTCGTGCATTGGGTGATGCAATACGCACCAATTGGTGTTTTTGCGCTAATGTTTGTAGTGTTTAATAAAAGCGGTATCGAGGCTTTCAGCTCGCTATTAAATGTCACGATTACCCTATACGTGGGACTTGCGATTCAAGTATTTGCGGTTTATTGCGTTATTTGTATGCTTATCGGAGTTAGCCCGATTAAATTCCTTAAAAAAGTGCGTCCGCCGATGCTTACGGCTTTTGTTACCCGCAGCTCCAACGGCACGCTTCCGATTACGATGCAAACCGCCGAAGATATGGGAATTCCAAAGGCGATCTACGGCTTTGTTTTGCCCGTGGGTGCTACGGTGAATATGAACGGCACGACCGTGTATTTGGGCGTGTGCACGCTCTTTATCGCTAATGCTTGCGGTATCGATCTAAACAGCAGCCACTACCTCACGATCATCATCACTTCGATGCTTGCGGCGATCGGAACTGCCGGAGTTCCGGGAGCTGGTGCGCTGATGCTGCTTTTAGTGCTCGAATCTATCGGCGTCAAGGTAAGTGGTAACGTAGCGATCGCTTACGGAATGATTTTGGGCATTGATGCGATTTTGGATATGGGGCGAACCTCGATGAACGTAACGGGCGATGTTGTCGCGTCGATCTACGTCGCAAAGAGCGAAAACGAAATGGATATGAGTAAGTGGGAGAATTAACCCAATTAAAATTTAGAAAGGACGAGCTATGAAAAGAGTTGGAATTATCGGCGGAATGGGACCTTTGGCGAGTGCGGATCTGTATATGAAGATCATAGAAGAGACTGCTGCGGGCAGCGATCAAGAAAATATTCCGCTTGTAATCGATAGCTATCCGCAGATTGAAGATCGCACGGCATTTATCTTAGGCAAAGGTGAAAATCCGCTTCCGCGCCTAAGCGAGAGCGCTGTTAGGCTCAAAAATGCAGGCTGCAAGGCGTTTGCGATGGCGTGCAACACGGCGCATTTTTTCGCAGACGATGTAGAAGCTGCGGCGGAAATCCCGCTAATTCATATCGCTGAGGTCACCGTAAAAGCGATCCGCAAAAATTATCCAAACGCCCATAAAATCGCTGTGCTAGCCACTATTGGTACAAAAAAAGCTAAAATTTACGACGATCCGCTCAAAGAAGCGGGGCTAATCAGCGTGGAGCTTGG
>NZ_CALIMQ010000163.1 GCF_938045535.1 uncultured Campylobacter sp.
TCGTCGTAGGCGGCGTTTTTCTCATTGCACCTGGCATTTTCGGCGATATTTTGGGCGTTTGCATAATCACTGCGTCGTTTTACTGCGTCACCAGCGACGTGCCTAAATTTAACGCTAGCAGCGAAAATTCCGAAAAAAGCGAACGAAAATTCTGGCGACGCCACCGCGCAAGCGACGACGTCATCGACGTTGAGGTGATCGAAGAGAACGAAATCGAGATTCGAAAAAGCATAGGAGAGGAAAAATGAAAAATTTGATCATCGCTACGCGCGGCAGCGTGCTTGCACTATGGCAGAGCAAACATATCGCATCGCTACTTAACGCCCGCGGCATCCAAGCGCAGCTAAAAAGCATGAAAACCAAAGGCGATAAAATTTTAGATACGCCGCTTGCAAAGATCGGCGGCAAGGGGCTTTTTACAAAGGAGCTTGAGGAGAGTATGCTTCGCGGCGAAGCACATATCGCCGTGCATAGCCTAAAAGACGTGCCCGTGGAGTTTCCGCAAGGACTCGTGCTGGCGGCGATCTGTGCGCGCGAGGACGCGCGCGATGCGATGATCAGTGAAAAATACTCTAAATTTGATGAGCTACCTCGCGGCGCAAAAGTCGGCACCACGAGCCTTCGCCGCAAGATGCAGCTGCTTAGCATGCGACCTGATTTAGAGGTGATCTCCTTGCGCGGCAACGTCCAAACCCGCTTGCGAAAGCTCAAAGACGGAGAATTCGACGCGATCATCTTAGCGATGGCGGGCATCAACCGATTAAATTTACGCGCCGAAGTGAGACACGTAGCGCCCTTTGAAATCTCGCAGATGATCCCTGCGATGGGGCAAGGAGCGCTCGGCATCGAGGCGGTGGACGAGCCGCAAATCCTGCGCGCGATAGAATTTCTAAAAGACGAACGCGCGATTATCGAAACGACCGTGGAACGGGATTTCGTCAGGGTTTTGGAGGGGGGCTGCCAAGTGCCAATCGGCATCAACGCGCGCCTTGAGGGCGAAAATATCCACATCAGCGCGATAGTGGGCCTGCCCGACGGCAGCGAAAGCATCCGCCAAAGCATCGTCGCGCAAAAATCGCAGTGGCAAATCGTAGGCGTAGAGCTAGCACGCGTTTTTATCGAAAAAGGCGCAAAGCAGCTCCTCGCGCGCGCCGAAGAGATGGCGAGCCTATAAGAAGTCCTAATGCAAAAAGAGCAAATGCCGCTTTTTATAATCAAAGATTATTGGATCAGGATTTATATCGATCTGGGCGTTACTTCGTCCATCGTCATGCTTGTTTTCGAACTCGTCACTAGGGGTATTCACTGGCATTACTGGGTTGGGGTTTGGATTTTAACCTTAATAGGTCTTTTAGGTATAAATAAAAACAAATTTTTAAGCTTCTATCCCGGCAGAATAGAATATAACAAATCCTCCGCAAACCATCAAGAAACGATAGTTACAAAAAAATCTATCGACATGGCGCGTATTGATAAGGTAGCGATTTATAAATTCGTAGATTTTGCGGTAGAAGAATTTAGCTATGATAAAAATATTGGGACCTTTAAAAAGCTTATTTTAACGGCTTTTTCGTGGATATTGTATTTGATGGATTTGATATGCTTTGCCGTTTTACGGCTAAGGGGTAGGATAAAAAGCATAAATTTATATGTCTTAATATTTTTAGACAGCGAAAATGGGGTATTCGTCGGTATCCCGCTTGCGATGTTAAGCGATTTTGAACGAAAAAATTTGGAAAAATATTTAAGAGATGAACTCAAACTAAACCTGGAGGATATCGAGGTTAGAGATAGGCTTTTGAATATAAATTTTATGTAACGCCGCTAGCTTACGTGACGATGTAGAATTTTACGTCGATATGAAATTTCTAAGATTTATGTGGCAAGATGCTAGATAGATCTGAAAGCGGCGAAGTAACGTATAAATTCTATGAAATTTGTACGGTAACAATGCAAAAGATTTATGCTGCTCATCGGTGGGATCACCGATAACTCCGTGGGCTTTTTGCGGGTGCAAGACGAGGCGAACCTGCCGCAAATGAGTCCTAGCGAGTTTATAATGATAGGAAAAATTGCGCCGAATTGGTATCTTTTTAAAACCACATAAAAAGCCGCGCCGCAAGCGAGTTTTGAAGCTTCGCGGCGATCTAAATTTAAAAGCGTTACCCGCAGCTTAACCGCACCGCCGATCAAAAATCGCGCGAATTTTAAATTTAAACAGACGATCTGTAAATTCTGCACGCTGTAAATTTTTAAAGAATTTTAAAAATTTTTTGAAGTCTAAATTTAGACAAAGCGGCGCCAAAGCGCGCCGCGATAAATTTAAACATGGCGCGAAAGAGGCTTAAACATGGCGCTCACAAGCAATACGCTTAAAAACGCCGACCCGGCCCAGGCTTAAACTGCGCAAAGTCCACTCCCGTCGCGTCCAAAACTGCCCGCGAATAAAAATAGAGGCTGTAAAATAACTCATCGTCGTAAAAATGCTCCTCCCAGCGCACCTCGTCGTCCTCGTCGCTCTGCGGCCACAAATATTTTTCCGCAAGCATATCCGAAAAGCTCGCCAGCGGCGCTGCGTGCGAGATCTTATCGGCATCATCGCAAATCTCAATCATAAACGCAAAAAATCCGCCGAGCCGAGCCGCGATAAAGCCCGCCGCTTCGTTTTCGCCGTTTTCGTTTTTTCCGTTTATCTCCGCAACGGCGTTTTGATTATTTTTATTCGCGTTTTTGCCCGCCACAGCGCGAGCCTGCATAAAGATGCGCGCCAAAAACAGCAGCGCAAAAGGGGTTGCGTGCCAAAGCGTACTTTGATGCTCTATCTCGTTAAAAATCTTACTAAGAGCGTCCTGAAGGGCTTTGGTATCAAATTTCTCCCGCTCGCTCGCATCCGAGCTCTTATTCGCCGCGCTCGTTTTAAATTTACTAGCCTGGCTCGCTTTAAATTTTATCGCCGCGCTATTCGCACTCTTAAATTCCGCCTTGCCGCACTTCGCCGCGTCTGTTTTAAGCTCCGTCTCTCCGCCCGCTTTAAATTTCGCAGCCTCGTTATCCGCCTTTTGAAATTTGGACTCGCTCGTTTGCGCTAAATTTACGGAATTTTGCGCCGCGCCGCATCTTGCTGCATCCGTAGAATTTTGCCCTGCGCTGGACTCGGTTGTTGAATTTAACACTCTGTCTAAATTTTGCTCGTCACTCAAGCCGCGCGCCGCATCACAAGCTTCGATTGCCCGCGCGAGTTTCTCAAAAATTTTGGGAAACTCGCTCGCCCTGCCGTAAGCGGTCGTGAGCCTGCTCCACGGCACGTCCTGCACTTTTAAATTTGCGATATATTTCAAATTTTGCTCATTCATTCACGCTCCTTGCGGATATTTTTAAATTTAAACCTCGCGAGCTGCTAAAATCTGCGCTCTCGGTTCAAATTTAGCCTCTTTCGCACGCAAATTTAAACCGAGCCCAGGCGCAAAATTCTACCTCGTAAGCTCCCTACTTTGCTCGATTAGATCCTCGATCTGTTCGCGCGGCACCGCATCAAGGCAGACGCTAATCCAGTGCTTTTTGTTCATATGATAGGCTGCAAAAATTCCCTTTTCATCGCGCAAGATCGCCGCCAAATCGGGCGAAACTTTTAAATTTATCACGTCGCTTGAGCCAGGAAGTGCGCGACCGAGCTTTTCGTTTGCAAGCCCGCGCATCAAAAGTGCAAACCACTTGCGCTTCCCTCCTGCGTGACGAAAAACCGCAAAATTGGGATATTCATCCCACAGATACTCGCCATCCGCACCGTAGCGCTGCTTCATTAGTTTTAGGACGCTGCTGAAGTTCATTCTCGTTCCTTAATATCGATCTTTTCTTTGCGCAATCGCGCCAGCCACTCATCCAGTGTCTTTTCAAAGCCGATACCCTTGCTTTCGTAAAATTTCGCTGCCTCGCTCATATAAGCCTGCTCGACCCAGCCGCCGAAGTCGTGCGGGTATTTATAGTCTGCGATCTGCTTGTCGGAGTTGATGAGATAGCGTGGCGTAGGTAACGGTGCAGCGGAGCGGACGAATTTCAAAGCGGCGTTGATGCCCAAATACGCGGCGTTTGATTTGGGGCTGTGCGCCAGATAGATCGCGCATTGCCCTAAGATAATGCGAGCTTCGGGGTAGCCGATCTTGCTGACGGCAGTTAGCGTGCTGACGGCGATATTTAGGGCGTTTGGATTGGCATTGCCGATATCCTCGCTAGCTAGGATCACCATCCTGCGCGCGATAAAATCCGCGCTCTCGCCCGCATCTATCAGCCTCGCGACGTAATACAGCGCGGCGTCGGCGTCGCTTCCGCGCAGGCTTTTGATCATCGCGCTAGCTAGCTCATAATGCACGTCGTCGCTGCTAACGCCCGCAGCCACGGCATTTGCACGCAGCGTGCGAAGCGTATCCAGCGTAATGGCGCTGTCTGCCAAAAGCGCAAATTCGAGCAGGTTCAACATACTCCTCGCATCGCCGCTACTGGAGTTTAGCAGGTATTTTCGCGCCTCCTCGTCCATCTCAAAGCCGATCTCGCCCTGCACCCGCGCCAAAAGCGCCTCCAAATCCTCGTAGCTAAGCGGCTCGAACCCAAAGATCATCGAGCGTGAGCGGATGCCGCTGCTTAGCACGAACTGCGGATTTTCCGTCGTCGCGCCGATGATGATCGCGGCGTAGTTCTCCATCGGGATTAGCAGCACCTCCTGCTGCGTCTTGCTGAGGCGGTGGATCTCGTCGATGAAAATGAGCGGCTTGATGAGCGAGCCGGCGTGCGAGGATAGAATTTTGCGGATATCCTCGACCTTCAGGCTCGTGGCGTCAAGCTCGTAAAAATCGTAGTTCAGCTCGCTTGCGATCACGCGCGCCATCGTCGTTTTGCCGCTGCCTGCGGCGCCGAAAAATATACTGTGCGGGATGCTGCCTGCAGCGACGAATTTTTTAAAAACCGCTACGATCTTGCCCTGCCCCACGATCTGCTCTAAGTTTTTGGGGCGAAATTTCAAGCTCAAACTCATTTTGCAACCTTAAAAATTTTGCCCCGATGATAGCGTTTTTATGATTAAATTTTGAAATTCGGCTAAATTTAAAGAGCGGTTTGGGTTTTATACGGCGAGGATTTGAAATTTATGCACGGCGCGGACTTAAAATTTGCGCCGCGCAGCGAGCTTAAAAATTTTAGACAGGATTTTAAAAATTTTATGCCGCGCGCGCGAGCTAGCGATATAAAATTTTGCTGAGTACAGATCGCGCAGATTTGGCGGATTAGGCGGCTTTAAATTTAATGTCCTGCGTTTCGCGGTCGCGCCGTCATACATAGCGCGCCCGCAATCAGCTCGGCGCGTAAGATGAAATTTTAAAATTTAGCCCTATTTTAGGGTTAAATTTTATCTCGCGGTGAGCCGCTAAATTAGCAAATCAATAAACGCAAAATCAGCAAAGCTAAAAAATCGTTGCCCTCTCATAAAATCATCGCGTAACCATCGCGACTATCACCTCGCCTGCGCAGAAACTATCGTATTAATCTCGCACCTACGTAACGCGAAAATGTAAAATATAGTCACGCAATCGTCGCAATAATTTGCGCAATCGCGCAAAACTCATCGCGCCAATTCCGGCGTTAGTGTAAAATTTAATCTCGCGAAGCTGCGCGATCGCGTAAAATTTAATCGCACCAAGCTTTGTGCTCGCATAAAATGCGTAAAATTACCGCGCTAACGCCGCACCCACGCAAAACCGCCGCCTATTTGAAAAGCTCGGTAGAAAGATACCTCTCGCCGGTATCGCAGAGGATCGTAACGATCACTTTGCCCTTGTTCTCGGGCTTGGCGGCGAGCTGCGCAGCTGCGTAAACATTCGCGCCGCTTGAAATGCCCACGAGCAGGCCCTCTTTTTGTGCCAGCTGTCTAGCTGCGGCGAACGCATCGTCGTTCTCAACGCTCAAAAAGCCGTCGATGACGCTTCTGTCGAGATTAGCTGGGATAAAATTTGCGCCGATGCCCTGAATTTTATGCCCACCCGCACTGCCGCACGTAAGAAGCGGCGAGCTAGCAGGCTCCACGCCGTAGGCTTTTAGGTTTGGATTTTTAGATTTTAAAAATTTCGCCGTGCCGCTGAGCGTGCCGCCGGTACCAAATCCCGCGACTAAAATATCTACCTTACCGCCGCTTTGCTCCCAAATTTCAGGTCCAGTACTTTGAAAATGCGCCTTTGGATTGCTTGGGTTATCAAACTGACTCGGGATAAAGCTATTTGGAGTGTTCGCCGCTAGCTCATTTGCCCTATCTACCGCGCCTTTCATTCCGAATTTTGGATCGGTTAGCTCGATTTTGGCGCCGAACGCGGCGATGAGCTTTTGGCGCTCGATACTCATCGAGCTTGGCATCGTTAGGATGAGCTTCATACCGAGCTTCGCCGCGATCATCGCAAGCCCTACGCCGGTGTTGCCGCTGGTAGGCTCTATCAAAACGCTATTTTTATCGATCTTACCTGAGCTTAGCGCGTCTTTTACGATCTGCCATGCGATGCGATCCTTGACCGAGTGGCTTGGGTTTAAAAATTCCGCCTTGGCTAGGATGAGGGCATTTTTGCCAAACGTATTGATTCTGACTAACGGAGTATTGCCGATGAGCTCCGTAACATCGTTTGCTATTTTCATATTTTTCCTTTAAATGCTGAAATTTAAATACTGGACGCTTCGCGCCATCATCTCCTCGTAGCTGCTTAGAGGCTCGTTAAATATCTCTGCCAGCTTGACGTCAAATTTCTCAAAAAACGCCCGTAGTCCGGGATCACTCATCTGAATGCTAGTCATCCGCAGATCCTTTTCAAGAGCGGTAAAAATTTCACCGAAAGTAATCTCGCTAGCATCTCTAGCTAGGTGATAGCCGCCGTTTTTACCTTTGATGCTACACACTAGCTTTTCGTTTCTAAGGGTATTTAGAATTTGCTCCAAATAATTCTTAGAAACTCCCGTACGCTCGGCGATCTCTTTTATACTTATCGGCGCTACTTCGCTAGCTTTGGCGATCTGCAAAATCGCAGCCAGCCCATAAACGCCCTTTGTGCTTAAAAGTGCCATTATTTCAGTGCCTCACTAAGATCGGAAATCAAATCGTTCGCATCCTCTATACCCACGCTTAGGCGGATTAAACTCGCAGGCACGCCAGCGCGGTTTAGCTGCTCCTCATTTAGCTGCGAATGCGTCGTGCTCGCAGGATGAGTGATGATCGACTTCGTATCGCCGATATTTGCTACGACGGAGAAAATTTTAACCTTACTAACCGCCTTTAGCGCTGTTTCTTCGCTATCTACGATGAAGCTCATCAGACTGCTTGCATAGCCGTTTTTAAATTTCGCTTTGATCGCGGCATTAAACGGCGAGCTTGCAAGCCCCGGATAATTAACCTGCTTTACCTTCGGATGATTTTGTAAAAATTCTGCTATCTTTAATGCGTTTTGCGAGTGTTTTTGCATGCGAAGCGGCAGTGTTTCAAGCCCCTGGATAAGCTGAAACGCGTTAAACGGCGATAGCGTCGCACCAATATCGCGAAGCAAGGACAAGCGAATCCTAAGCGTATAAATGTCGAAATTATCTACTAAATCCGCATAAACTAAGCCGTGATAGCTCTCATCAGGCTCGTTGAAATGTGCGTAACGCGGATTGCCTTTGAGTTTGGAATTTAATCCTTTGCCCGAAACGATCGCGCCCGCGATGCTAAGACCTTGCCCACTTATATATTTACTAGCGCTGTGGATTACGACATCGGCGCCGTCATCAAGCGGATTGTAAAGCGCAGGACTTGGGATCGTGTTATCCGCAATCGTTACTACGCCGTGCTTATTTGCGATTGTAGCGATTTTAGCGGTATTTGCAACTGAAATTTGAGGATTTGAAAGCGTCTCGAAAAAGATCGCTCTAGTCTTATCGTCGATTAAACCTTCCAAATTATCTGCCGTTTCGGAGTCAAAAACCCTAGCTTCGATACCGAAACGCTTGATCGTGTGCGCCAAAAGCGTAGTTGCACCGCCGTAAATTTTCTCGGCGATGATGATATTTTCGCCCGCTGCGGCTAAATTTGCCACCGCAAAAAATATCGCCGCCTGCCCGCTAGAGACCGCGATTGCGGCTTTGCCGTTTTCCAGCGCCGCAAGTCGCGCCTCAAAAACATCAGTAGTAGGATTTGTCAAACGCCCATAAATTGGTCCTAGATCACGCAGCGCGAAGCGATCGGCGGCCTTTTTGCTAGAACCGAAGTTAAACGCGGTGCTTTGATAAATGGGAACAGCCATCGTGCCGTAGCCGGCGACGGAGTCGTAACCAAAATGAGTTGCGAGGGTTTCTTTTTGCATTTTTGTCCTTTGTAAAAAATTTGGCGAATAATAGCGAAATTTTAAAATAAAGTCAAGTATTTTTATATGATTTTAAAATGCCTATAATACAGGATTTATAGAAAAAATGTTATTAAAATATAGTTTTACAATATGCGTAATTTTGCCAAAATTTCGAATTTTGCTATAATGCGCGCTTTAATTAAGGAAAAATCATGCAAATCAAAGAAAAAGATGAGCGCGTTAAATATATCCGCGCGTTAGAACGCTTCGTAAAATCCGCCGTAGCACTGCTAAAGCGCGAGGATTTCGACGCAGAGCTTTTTGCGAAGCGAATAGCTAAAAACTACGAAATTTTATCTAAAGCGGCCGCCGTAAATTTAGATAGTCCCTACACCAAGGCGCTTGAGAGCTTTGCTAAAAACGTCCTTGATGCTAGCGAGGCAGGACAGATCAGCGATGCCGCGTTTAGATCGGCGCTACAGCATGAAGCAAACGCTCTGCAAAAGCTCAAAAATAATAAGAGTTACAAAAAAGACAAGCACAAAATCGATTTTTTAAAGGATTATTAGATGAAAACCGTGATTTTTGATATGGATGGCACGCTGCTTGACTCTTCGCGCGCGATCGAAATCAGCGTCAATAACACTCGCCGCGAGCTCTACGGCCTAGCGCCGCTACAAAAGAATTTCATCGTCCACACCATCAACGATCCGAGCAAGAACGCCTTTTTGGAATTTTACGGCAAAACCGAAGCGAACGCCGAGGAGCTTGCGTTTTTTGAAAAAGAATTCGTAAGCAATTACCGCGATTTCGCCATGCTTTACGAAGGTATCGAGGATCTTTTGCACTCGTGCAAAAAAGCAGGATTTTTTCTCGCAGTCGCCTCCAATGCGCCTTCCTATACCCTAAGCGCGATCTTAGAAAAGACGGGGGTGCGCAGGCTATTTGATCTGGTCGTAGGCGCGAACGAGCAGATGCCATCAAAACCCAACCCTGCGATGCTGCTACACGTAATTGCATGCTCGCCGCACAAAAACGCGATTTTTTTAGGCGATAGCAAAAAGGATGAGTTAGCCGCGATCCGTGGCGCAGAATTTTTACAAAATTTAGAATTTCAAGGCGGCAATGACGGCGAGAGCTTAAATGCTAGCCGTGGCACTAATAGAAAGAATTTTAGCGCTAGCAGCGGAAGCTTAAGCTCTTGCGGCGAAAATCTTAACGCAGATGAAAAATTCCGCCCTAACGACACAGATGCTGACGGGGCGGCAACACTAAGCTTTAAAGGCGCTAAAATTTCCGCAAAAGCAGAAGCGACGGAAAGCGCACAAGCTGCAGCAGCGCGATGTTTTCAGGCAAACTTGGCAGATCTAAGAGGCGCAAAACTTGAGTATTTGCAGGTATGCTGGGGGTTTGGCGAGCCTAGCGAACTAAGTCGCAATGCCCTAAGCATCACGCAAGCGCGCGAAATCATCGGCGGAATTTAAGCAGCCTAGCTTTTTAGGCATAGCTAATTAAAGTAGTATTGTAGCAGGGTAAAATCACGCTTAGGCTCTTAAAACGGAACAAATTCCGTCCTCGTGCGCAACGTAAGCGAGGTTAAATTTAAAAATAATCCTTGCGCAGAAAATTCCGCTAGCACAAAAACCGGGATTTCATCTGCGCGAGTGGAATTTAAAATTTTAAAAGTAGCTCTTGTGGTGCGCGATTTTATCTGCGTAAAAAATGAAAATCCTATTTGTAAAAGGTGACGGAATTCTAAATTTATAGATACTCTCGCAGATTAATTTAAAATTTGCCTCGAAAACCAGACTTAAAATTTAATGCCAAACGCGATTTTAGCATTCTACCGCATCCATGAAATTTCAAATTCTCGCAAAGCGGCGGAATTTTAAAATTTTAAGAAGCCTGATGCGTGTTGCGCGTACGATTAGATTTTGCATAAGTAGAATTTATCCGCCGCTCAGAAATCAAAATTTTACCGCACAAGCAAAGCAAAAATCCTCTCCGCCTACGCGAAATTCAAGAATTTTACCGCTTAAGCAAAGCGGAATTCTATCCACTCAAGCGAAACCTAAAATTTCACTCGCGCCAAAGAATTTTAAAATTTCCGCAAAAAAATAAAGCTGCTTATCTGTAAATTTAAAATTCCGCCTTCTGCAAAGCTTCGCGTTTAATCCGCCACGCGACCAAGATTAAATTTTAAAATTTATGAGATTCAAAGCCCAAAATCCCGCGCTTAAGCTTAAAATTTATCACACGCAAGCGCAAAATCTGTGCAAGCGCTCCTGTTTAAAAACCCCGATAGTTTGCCGCGCCCTAACCTAAATTAAATTTTACATTTGCTATAATCGCGAAATTTTAAGGAAGGTAAATGGATATTTTTGAAGGCAGCCCAAGAGAGAAATTTTTTGAAATTTTATCCGCTGCAAGCCCTACTTTGGTGCAAAACGAAATCGAAGAAGCTCTAATCCGCCTAATCGCCTGTGAGCGGCTCTGCGAAGCGCGCGGCATTAGCGAGCGCGAGATCGAAAGCTTCATCGCGCAGCAGGATCTACAAGACGAGCTAAACGACAAATTTTTGCAAATAAGTGGAAATATCCTAAGCAATAACGAATAATGCAAGATCAAATCGATTTAATTATGAAAAGCTTCATCGCAGACTGCGGATATGAGCCCGCTAACAAGATGTTTGATAGGCTAAGCCCAGGTAAAAAACTGCGCTCTAAGCTGCTGCTAAACATCGCACAAAAGGACGAAAAATCACTGCGTCTGTGCGCTATCATCGAGCTCATTCAAGCTGCGAGCCTACTGCACGACGACGTCATCGACGAAAGCTCTGTGCGACGCGGCAAACCCTCGATCAACGCCACTTACGGCTCCAAAAACGCCGTGATGCTGGGCGACATACTCTATTCCAAGGCATACTTCGAGCTTTCTAAATTTGAAAGCCGCATCGCCGCTGCGCTTTCGGGCGCCGTTACAAAACTGGCCGTGGGCGAGCTGATGGACGTGAGCTTAAGCAACGATTTCAACGACGATGCGAGCAAATATCTGCAAATGATCTATCTAAAAACCTCCGCTTTGATCGAAGAGGTCGCACGCTGCGGGGCGTTTTTAAAATTCGACGGCGCAGAAAATCGCGGCGAAATTTCAGATATGAGCGGCACAAAAAACGAGGGAGAAATTCCAAGTGCCGCGAAAGATCATGATGAAATTTCAAGCGCGAGCGCGAAATTCGGCGAATACGGCAAAAACCTTGGGCTTGCCTTTCAGATCATCGACGACATCTTAGACGTCACGCAAAGCTCAGAAGCGCTCGGTAAGCCGAGCTTGAGCGATTTCGCGGAGGGTAAAACCACCCTGCCCTACATCTATTTATACGAAAATTTAGATGATTCGGAACGTCAAAAGCTAAAATCGTTTTTTAAAAAGCAGTTGCGCGAGAGCGAAATTTCATGGATCAAAGCGAAGCTTAGCGAGCACGGCATTATCGAGCGCTGTATAAACGAAGCTCGTGCCTACGGGCAAAAGGCGCTCGAAGCCGTGGCGGAATTTAAAAACGACAAGCTGGAGCAAATCGTGCGAGATATGATAGATAGGGAGTTTTGATGGCGTATATGAGCGTGAGCTTCACCCACAAAAACACGGACATCACGGTGCGCGAGAAACTTTCGTTTTCAAACGACGTGCGCAAGAAAGAAATTTTGCGCCTTTTGGCTTCGAACTCCGCGATAGAGGAGTGTTTGGTGCTAAGCACCTGCAACCGCGTAGAAATTTTTACCGTCGTAAGCGACTTTGGCGAAGCGCAAAAATTCGTGCTTTTGGCGCTTTCGCGCATTAGCGGCGTGAGCTTTGAAGAGTTGCAAAACCTAGCCGACATATATGAGGATCGTGGCGCGATACACCACCTTTTCGCCGTCGCAGCATCTCTTGATAGCCTCGTAGTGGGCGAAACACAGATCGTAGGTCAGCTCAAAGATGCCTATAAATTCGCAATGCAAAACGCCTACGCAGGCACTGCCATCGCCGCAGCCATAGACGAAGCGCTAAAGTGCGCGGCGCGCATCCGCAACCAAACCGAAATTTCAAAAAATCCGATCTCGGTCTCAAGCGTCGCCGTGGCGATGGCAAAGGAAAAACTGGGCTCCTTGCAGGGCGCGGACGCCGTGGTAGTGGGCGCGGGAGAGATGAGCGAGCTAGCGTGCAAACACCTGCTCGCAAGCGGCGCGAATATCACGATCTTAAATCGAAATTTAGCCGGTGCGCAGAGGCTAGCCGCCTCGCTACTTAGCGAGAATTCCTTGGATACGAAAAATTGCGCGGATGAAAATCCCGGCACAGGAAAAAATTCGGACGGCTTAAATTCCGGAAATGTCGCGAATTTCGCGGGCGAAAATGTCGCGCAAAAACAAAATTCCAAAGACGGCGTAAATTTTAATAAAGAGACTTTTGCAGACAGCAATGAATCTCGCATAGCAAGCGAAAATCCCAAGGACGATAAAAATTCCACCGCCTGCGCAAATTCCTCCGCGCAGGTACAATCCCGTATTAAAATCGATAGCCTTGATAATCTCAAAAAATATCTAAACGTAAATAGCCTATTTTTCAGCGCTACGGGCTCGCAAGAGCCGATCATTACCGATAGCTTGTTAGAGCCCAAAAGCTTTAAACGATATTTTTTCGATATCGCCGTGCCGCGCGACGTGGAGCTTAGCCAGAGCGAGGATATTGAAGTTTACAGCGTCGATGATCTGGAGGAGATCGTAAAGAAAAATTTGCTGCTTCGCGAGGAGCAGGCGCAGATCGCTTACTCGATCGTGGCAAAATGCACGAATGAGTTTTTCAAATGGCTGAGGGCGGCGGCATCCACGCCGATCATCAAGGCTTTGCGTCAAAGCGCGAAACAAGTAGCCGAGCTAGAGCTAGCCAAGGCGCTTAAAAAGGGTTATCTAAAGCATAGCGATGCGGAGGAAGCGCGCAAGCTGATCCATCAGGTTTTTAAAGCGTTTCTGCACGTTCCGACGGTAAATTTGAAAAACCTTGGCGAAGCGGATGATGAGGGCGGCACGGTAAACGCGCTGGTTGAAATTTTTGAACTGCAAGAAAACTACGAAAAATTTTTAAATCAAGAAAACGAGAAAAAGGACAAACAAAATGAAATTTAGTAAGCTTTTCGCTCCGAGCCTAAAAGAGGCCCCCAGAGACGCGGTACTACCTAGCCACGCGCTTTTGATCCGCGCGGGATTTATCGAGCAGCTGGGCAGCGGGCTTTATAATTTTTTGCCGCTAGGAAAGATAGTGCTAGAGCGGATCTGCGCCGTCATCAGGCAGGAGATGGACGCTGCGGGCGCGCAAGAGGTTTCTTTTAGCGTCGTGACGTCTGCGGATGCGTGGAAAAAAAGCGGTCGCTACGCCAAATACGGTAAGGAGCTGCTGCGCTTCAAAGACCGCAAGGATAACGACTTCGTGCTAAGCCCAACCAACGAGGAGGCGGCGGTTTTGATGGTAGCGGATAAGATCACGAGCTACAAGCAGCTGCCGCTAAATATCTATCAGATCAATACGAAATTCCGCGACGAGGCGCGCCCTCGCTTTGGGCTTCTGCGCGGACGCGAGTTTACGATGAAGGATGCTTATAGCTTCCACGCGGATGCTGCGGATATGAAGCGTGAGTTTGAGGTGATGAGGCAGGCGTACTCGCGGATTTTTACGCGACTGGGGTTAAATTTTCGCGCGGTCGATGCGGACAGCGGCGCGATCGGCGGCAGCGGCAGTAAGGAGTTTATGGTGCTAGCGGATAACGGCGAGGACGATATCGTCGTGTGCAAGCGCTGCGAGTATGCCGCAAATATCGAGGCTGCGCGCCGTGCGCCCAAAACCACGAACGCCGCCGCGCCCGAGACCGACGGCATGATGAAATTTAAAACCCCCGCGATGAAAACTATCGACGCGGTGGCGGAATTTTTCAAAGTGGATAAATTCTACACCATCAAAGCGGTGATCAAAAAAGCGCTATACGAGGATCGTAGCGAGATCGTAGCGTTTTTTATCCGCGGCTGCGACGAGCTGCAAGAGACCAAGGCGCAAAACGCCTGCGCCGCGCTTGAGCTAGTCGATGCTAGCGAGGAGGAGATCGCGCAAGCTGGCTTTACGGCGGGCTTTTGCGGACCTTTCGGGCTCGGCGAGGGAGCGAAATTTTACATCGACGCCGAGCTAAAAGGAGCGCGCGAGATGATCGCGGGCGCGAACGAGCCGGATTACCACTACGTGGGCGCTAGCGTGATAAATTTTAACGAATCGCGCTTTGCGGATCTCGCCGCCGTGGGCGAAGGCGACGCGTGTCCGTGCTGCGGCGGCGAGCTTGGCATCACGAAAGGCATCGAGGTGGGTCATATCTTTCAGCTCGGCACGCGATATTCCGAGCCGATGGGGGCGCGATTTTTGGACGCAAACGGTAAGGCTCGTGCGTTTTTCATGGGCTGCTACGGCATCGGCGCAAGCCGCCTTATCGCCGTGGCGATCGAAAGCAGCCACGATGAGCGAGGCTGCATCTGGCCGCGCGAGCTGGCGCCTTTCGAGCTTGAGATCATCATTTCAAATCACAAAGACGCGGCTACGGTAGAATTTGCCGAGAAACTGTACGAGCAGTGCCGCGAGCGTGGAATTCGCGTGCTACTTGATGATCGCGCGGAGCGTTTCGGCGTGAAGATGAACGACTTCGAGCTGATGGGCTTTCCGTACGCGGTGCTCGTGGGCAAAGCCCTAGCGGAGGGAAGCGTCGAGTTCATCACCCGCGCAGGCCTAAAGCGGCAGAGCGTAAGCGCGGATGAAATTTTAAAATTTATAGAGACAAAATTAGCCGAGAAAAATTAGTAAGCGCGTGAAATTTAGCCCTAAATTTGAGCTAAATTTTATAATAAAAAATAGAATTAGCTCTCTAAATTCGCCGCTTTGATCGTGCCCTTCAATATCTGTGCAGAGCAATACCCAATCATGCATTGCCTCCTGCTTTGAAATTTTTTACAAGCGCCTATTGATATGTGACTCTCAAAAACAGCTCGACCGGCTTTGACCGAGAGGGCATTTAATCTCCAAAATGCAGAACTCCTACCTGCGCCTATCCGCGCCTATCGGTGCAGATTTCAGCGCATCCGTCGGCACCGAATTTGACTGCAAAATTTATGCGAGCACGGCTTTTAAATCTATATTTATTACAAAATTTTACATTGTCGCATAAAAGCACGGGCTACATCGCGCTCAATTAAGACGCCGCGAGGAGCAAATCGGAGAATTTAGAGAGGTGGCCGCAATTAAGCTCTTTTGCTTCAAAGAAAATTAGACCGCAGATTAGCGCATTGCGAAGCGCAACGGCGAAATTTAATGCTGCGTATTTTAGCTTATAGACAAAACTGCCGGAGCGTTAAATTTAGCGCTCGCGGCGGTAAAATTTAGCCCTGCGCCCGCCGCGAGGTAGAATTTTAGCTTTATAATTTACTTCGAAAGACTTTGTAGCCACCTTTTAGCCGCATCCGCAGCCGCTATCAAACCGCCGCACATCATTATCAGATCCTTTATCACCAGCCTGCCCGCGCCCGAGAGATACGGGAAGCCGTGGTTCGGGCTCTCTGTTATGCCGAGGGCGGGATTGCCCAAATTCGGCACCCAGGTTTCGGGCGTCGTTATCAAAAACGATAGCGTAACGATAGCCATACCGAAGGTCAAAAGTCCGCCTACGACGCCAATTTTTGGGAACCATATGCCAAGCAGCATCAAGATGCCGATCGAGCAAATCGTCGCGCCGATAATGTAAGAAGCCGTGTAGGTGCCGTTTGATTTATGCCATTTGATATTATCCGGCACGACCAATCCTTCGGGGTTTTTGTGCAGATTATACTCTGCGACCATTTTGCCCTTGCCGTTGTCGACTATGTCTTTATTTTTCATCAGATAGCTGAAAAACGGGCTGTTCGTAACGAAGGGCACGATGCCGTCCGCCTCATACTGCACGACTTTTAGGCCGCCTATCCAGATCATGACGACGAAAATTACAAACCTGATGCAATTTACAAATATGCTTTGCGAATTGGACAGGCAATTAAGCACCTTATATAGGAGGGAATTTTGATCCATCTGTGTTTCCTTTGCGATAAAATTGATGCGATAGTTTATCAAAAGTGGGTTAAATAAGTCAATAGTTTTTATAAAATAATATTAATAGTATTGTAAAAAATTTTATCAAGTGCGTATAATTTTGGATCTATTTGCAGATCTTTTAGCCTCCGGATCGATTGCCTTTGGCGAGTTTTATTAAATTTTGATCAAATCCTGCTTTGAAATTTTAAAAAATATCTCGAGCTAGCGCAGAATGAACCCAGTAAGACGCTTGTGAGATAGATGAGCAAAACATACAGCGCGAATAAACAAGGCTTGCGACATAGATGCACAAGTGCTCATAATGCCGATTTATGGGTAATCGCGGGCTTTGCGTTAAAATTTCGCCTAAATCCTTACTCTTTAAATTTCATGCGCACAATTTTGCTATTTTCGGTCAAATTTTATCCAAGCAGCCGCTTATTTTTTACTCGCTAAATTTTGCTTTATTACCTATCTAGATCTTGCCCAAGCTTTTCCGGTTAAAATTTTATCCAAAATGCGGCAAGCTCGTAGCCGCGGGGCTCGCCCAACCCGCTCAAGCTTTCAAACGCAAGCGTAACGCCGCTGCTTAAGTCTAGCTTCAAACCCTCATCCGTTGCGCGCTCGCGATACTCTATCCGCTCACGATTTAAAGCGTCTTTTGCCGCCGCAAGATCGATGGGAGCAGGACAGCCCGATAATATCCAAGGCTCTATTTCGATTTGCCCCGCCCTGCCGCCGCCGAAATCCAAAGGCTCGCTTCTGAAATGATCCGAAAAAATCATAAAAATTTCGCTCCGAAAAAAGTGAAACTCAAAGGCGCCGTATCTTAAAATTTCAGCCCCCGCGCTCTTAAAGCTCGTGTCTGCGGGGCCAAATATCGAGGCGATCTGCGCGCAGCTCAAGCCGCTTCCTACGCCTGCAAACTCGCCCGAACGAAAGAATTTAAGCATATCGATTTTTAGCATCTCTTCCCCTGTAAACACACATCGCACCTCTTAAAGCCACTAGCAGCACTGAACGGCACGCTAATAGTTACACGAGCCAGCCATCGCGCTCATCCACCGCTTAGGCACTCGCTGACATGGCACTAACGAGCAATGGCAAGCCAGACGCGTACATCACATAAAAGTGCGCCGCGTAAAATTTTATCTCGCGCCGAGCTAAAATACAGCGCATTTGCAAAATTTAAAACGATCGCAAAATGCCACGTCGTTTCGCAAGTTTTATTTCGCACTGACTTAGAAGCTGCGACAGCCATATGAAATTTTATATAGTAACCGCATAAATCGCGCGTCGCAAGAGTTGAAATTTCACGCCGCAACGCCGCAAATTTCACACCTCCCGCACATCACGCAGTATCAATCAGCCGAGCAAAGCTCGAATCTCGCGATTTACGAAAACCTCGCGCATCGCAAGCCACACTCGAACAAGTACTGCTTGGCATTATTTTAAAATTTCACAAGCGCCGTAATATCCGGCTTAAGAAGCGATCTTATAAATCCGCTTTAGCTCATCTGGCACTGTACTACGAGCAGATAAACTCGTTTGAGTCCGTTAAAGCTAGCCGAAAACCCTTTTTAAATGCGCTTCGTAATCTCTCATAAAACGCTCTACGTCCGGGTTTTTAACGACGTCGTTGCACATAAAAGTAGGCAGCCTTTTCGTGCCTAAAAACTCATTTGCCTTATGAAAATGCAGATAAACGCCGTCTACGCCCGCGCCCTCGAAAAAATCGCCCGGCTTCTCAAACGCCTGAAGCGGCGCATTCCAAGTAACGCTTAGCATGTGCGATTTGCCCTTTATCAGTCCGCCCGTGCCGTAGCCGTCGTTTGGGCTTGCGCTGTGCCGCCCGTCGTTTGCCACTATCTTGCCTATGCCGCCCATAAACACCTCGTCGATATATTTTTTGACTAGCCAAGGCTCGCCCATCCACCACGCGGGCATCTGCCAGATCACGGCATCCATCCATAGAAATTTTTCTACCTCGCCCTCTATATCGTAGCCCTCATGTATCGTAGTTTCGCGCGTTTCGTGTCCTAGAGCCTGCAGCGTCTTTTTGGCTAACTCGTGCAGCGTCTTGCTTAGCTTGCCGCCATTGCCGTTAAACGGTGCTCCGCCGTTGATAAGTAATATTTTCATTTTGATCCTTTTGATTAAATTTATTCGTTAGCGGCTTGCCGCGCCTAAATTTAAATTCTGCCTTGCGCCTTATGCGCGAACGCAAGCGCAAATTTCACTTTCGCGTCGCAGTTTCGCGCCCCAAAATTTCAAATTTATCGCCGTGTACTGCGATCGCCTCGGCGTTATTTATCGGCACCAATTTTAACTTGCCGCCGTAAGCTTTTAAAATTTTAGCCGTGCTTTGCACGAATGGCTCCTCGCCGTAGTGTACTACTGGATAGAATTTAACAAGATCTAGCCCAGTTTGCACTGCTACTAATTCACTACCACTCGCATTGTCCATCGCGCTCGCGTACTCCACGCTAGGAGCCGCGATCATCGCGCCTGCCGACTCGCCCACGTACACGAGCTCGCCGCTTCGGACGCGACCGGCGATGAGGGTTACCAGATCCTTCTTTTTAAGCTCGCGCAAAAGATAAAATGTGTTGCCGCCGCTTACGTAAAGCACCTGCGCTGCGCCGATCTTTGCCTTCGCTTCGGCCTCGCTCGCTTTGGAAACGTCTAAAATTTGAGCCTCAAAGCCCATTTTGGCAAACGCCTCTTTCGCCTCGTCCACGTAGCCTCGGTACTCCTCTACGTTTGCCGCAGTCGGGATGAAAAGCACCTCTTTAGCGCGGATATTTTGTCTCGCATAGTCCTCAAAAAGCGTCGCCGCGCCCGCAAAATAGGAGCATAAAAACATCTCTATCATTGTTTTTCCTTTAATTAAATTTGCGCTGATTTAAAGCGCTCGTAAAGCTTGGCCACAATGACTGCGAGCAATGCGACCCAAACTAGCAGAGTAAATTCTACCGCGCCCACAAAGCAAGCGCACGACAAAAAACGGCGCGGGCGGAATTCTGTCGATAAAAGGGCAAAATTTACCGCCGCAGCAGTTTGCAAACTATGCAAAAACCGAACGCAGCGCAAACCACTCCACAATCGCCAACTTCCTGACGGTTTCAAACTTCACTAAAACGACGCGAACCGATCAAATCGAGCTGGCTAGAGGAGTCGATCAGAGCGAACGATCAAATCAAGCCGATCGACCGAACCGATCAAGGCAAGTCAGGCTAGTGCTTTTTATCTTTAAAAAATCTGACGATCTTAGCTTGCAGCTTAAACCACTCGCTAAGCTCCATTATAGGATGCCCTGCGTAGTTTTTGCCACCCGCTAAATCCTTGCTTATGCCGCCGCGCGCCGCGATCTGAGCGAAATCGCCCACGCTTACGTGCCCGCCGCTGCCGCTCTGTCCGCCCATCACGACGTTGCGTCCAAGCGTCGTCGAGCCCGCAAGCCCCACCTGAGAGACGATGAGGCAGTTTTGCCCAAGCTCGCAGTTGTGCCCGATCTGAACGAGATTGTCGATCTTGCTGCCGCGCTTAACGATCGTCGAGCCAAATACCGCGCGATCGATCGTCGTGCACGCGCCGATCTCGACTTCGTCTTGCAGCACGACGTTGCCGTTGTGATAAATTTTAACGTGCTCGCCCGTTTTTGTGTGCGCGTAGCCGAAGCCGTCGCTTCCGATGACGGCGTTTGCGTGGATCACGCAGCGCTCGCCGATGATCGCGTCATTGTAGATGACGGCGTTTGCGTGGATCACGCAGCCGCTTCCGATATGCACGTCATCGCCGATATACGCGCCGCTTAAAATGACGCAATTCTCGCCGATCGTAGAATTTACGCCGATATGCACGCCCTGCCCGATCTGAGCGTTGGCGGCGATCTTTGCGGGCGCGCCGCTGCGAATGAGCGGCTTAGCAAAATGCGCGCTTAAGATCGCAAAGGCTAGGTGCGGATTTTCGCACTCTAGCACTCGCACGCCGCTTGGGGCTGCGGTGCCGCACTTTACCAGCACGGCGGCTGCTTTGGTGGCGGATAAAAATTTCTCGTTTTTGTCGCTGTCGCAGTAGCTCAGCTCGCTTTGCCTTGCGTTTTGAAGCGAATTTATCGCGGTGATCTCCGCGTCCGCTCCGCTAAGCTCTATATTTAAAATTTCGGCAATTTTTGATAATTTCATTTACGCTCCTTTGATTAAATTTTATCGCCGCTTACATATCCAGCGCGACGCTGCCGCCGCGGACGACGTCGATCGGATTGTATTTTTTTATCGTCTTTAAAAATCCGTCGATGCGGTCTGCGTCGTCGCACGCCATGATGACGATCTTGCTGTCGTCGCTGTTTGCGATGCTGCCGTTGTAGGCTTTTAAAACCGCATCAAGCCCCGCTAAATTTTCGCCCAGCGCGATCTTTACCAAAACCATCTCCTTTTCGACGAATTTTGCATCATCGATGACTTTGTAGACGGGGATCAGCTTATGAAGCTGCTTAGTGATCTGCTCTATGACGCGCTCGTCGCCCGAAGTGACGATGCTAAGGCGCGATAGACCGGTATTTGGAATCGGCGCAACGGTGAGGGTGTCGATATTATAGCCGCGCCCCGCAAAAAGCCCCGAGATCCGCGACAAAACGCCGTGCTCATCGGTAACGACGACCGATATTACTCTTCTTATGCTATTCATCTTTACGACTCCTGCTCAAAAATCATATTATAAAGCGCGCCGCCTGCGGGTACCATCGGCCAGACGTTTTCGAAGCGATCGATCTTAGCCTCGATGACGCTTACCTTTTTACTCGCAAGAGCCTGCTTCAGCGCATCTTCAAATTCCGCTTTGGTGCTAACGCTAAAGCCCACGCCGCCGAAGCCCTCCGCAATTTTTACAAAATCAGGTTGCGAGCTAAGATCGGTCGATGAGAAGCGCTGCCCGTAAAATAGGCTCTGCCACTGCCGCACCATGCCTAAGAAATTGTTGTTTAATACGATATTTACGACGTTTAGGCCGCTCGCGCTCGCAGTCATCAGCTCTTGGATATTCATCAAAATCGAGCCGTCGCCGCTGAAATTTATAACCGGTCTATCTCCCGCATAGGCCTTCGCGCCCAATGCCGCAGGAAGGCCGTATCCCATCGTGCCCTGCCCGCCGCTACTTAGCAGAGTGCGCGGCTTGCAAAACGGATAAAACTGTGCGACCCACATCTGATGCTGCCCCACGTCCGTAGCGATGATAGCATCCTCGCCAGCGATTTTTGCGGTACTTTGTATAATCCACTGCGGCTTTAAAATTTCATCGCTGTCGTTAAATTTAAGCGGGTGAATTTCATCGTATTTGCGGATGAGCTCGCGCCACTGCTCAAAATTTGCAGGGCTAACCTCGCTTTTGATGCGCGGCAACATCTCCTCTAGCACCGATTTAACATCGCCCACGATCGGATAATCCGCGTTTATGATCTTTGAGATCGAGCTAGGATCGATATCTACGTGGATGATCTTTGCGTTTTTGCCGAATTCACTTAGCTTTCCGGTGACGCGATCGTCAAATCTCGCGCCCAAGCAGATTATCAGATCCGACTCGCTAAGTGCCATATTTGCGGCGTAGCTGCCATGCATACCGACCATACCGAGGCGGTTTCTATCATCGCTTCGCATAGCCCCCAGCGCCATAAGGGTTTCAACGACCGGGATCTGCGCAAACTCGCTAAGCTCGCGCACCAGCTCGCTTGCGCCGGCACTGATGACGCCGCCGCCGATGTAGAGGATAGGCTTTTTGCAGCTTGCGATTAACTCGACGGCTTTTTTGATCTGTTTAGAATTTCCCTTATAATTCGGCTTGTAAGTTTGCATCTTGATTTCGCCAGGATATTCGAAAACGCCCAGCTTCGCCGTTACGTCCTTCGGCACATCGACATGAACGGGTCCCGGTCTGCCGCTGCGAGCGATATAAAAGGCTTCTTTTAAAATTCTAGGCAGCTCTTCGATCGTTTTTACCAGATAGTTATGTTTGACGCAGGGGCGCGAAATTCCGATCGCATCGATCTCTTGAAAGGCGTCGGTACCGATAAGCGATGTCGCCACCTGCCCGCTGATAAGCACGATCGGGATGCTATCGCTATACGCCGTAGCAAGCCCTGTAAGTGCGTTCGTAAATCCAGGACCGCTCGTGA
>NZ_CALIMQ010000164.1 GCF_938045535.1 uncultured Campylobacter sp.
AATAGAAATAGAGAATATATAACATTTGATGAATTAGAAAAATTCTCAAAAAATTTAATATTAATTGTTGGTTCCAAAAGAAGTTTTATTAGAAAATGTCTATATTTAGATGATACTTTAAATGCTAAGAATGAAATTTTAAATTTGATGAGCGAGTTTTACACGCAGTGCGAGCTTTACGAGATGACGGGCTGTGTGCACACAGCAAAGCTCTTTACCGCGGGCGGCGAGTATTTTATCGGCGAGGATATCGCCCAGCACAATACCATCGATAAATCGGTCGGCAAGGCGGTTTTGGCGGGGTGCGATACGCAGGGCTCGCTTCTTTTGGTAAGCGGCAGGCTAAGCTCCGAAATGGTCGCCAAAGCCGTGATGAGCGGCATTAGCGCGCTTGTTTCGCGTACGGCTCCTACGAGCCTCGGCGTCGTGATTGCACGTAAATTTGATCTTACCCTTTGCGGCTTCGCTCGCCGCGAAAATTTAAACATTTATAGCGGCGAAGAGAGAATTTTGAGTTAAGAGGGCGGCATGGAGATAGATATTAAGATAGACGATAAAAAAGCAAGCGAGATCAAAAGGCTGATTTTAAATTTACTAAATCCAAGCGGCAAGCTTGATTGCGGCGCGGCGTTTAAGATCGCTGCCAAATTAGGCGTAGATGCAAGCGTCGTAGGAGATCTCGCGGCGCGCGAAGGGATACGGATAGATCGCTGCGAACTCGGTCAATTCGGCAAGCTGCAATGTAGCGGAGGTAGCATAAAAGCGCTGCAAAAGCTAGATCCGCTTTTGGATGAGAAAAGACGGATTTTTTGCCGTGACGCCCGAGCCGTAGCTAGCGGCGGAGTGGGGTTTGATACAGTGCGCTCTACGCTTAAGGAGCACGGCATAGACGTGAAATATTGTCAGCTGGGCTGCTTTAAGGAGAAGAAAGGCAAAAGAATGAGGGTAAAAACAAAAACTTGGATCGAAAATGCGCAGGGCGAGCTCATTTTCGGCAAGGGCAAAACCGAAGTGCTAGATGTGATCGCCCAAACGGGCTCCATCTCTAAAGCCGCCGAGGTTTTGGGGATGAACTATAAAAAGTGCTGGAGCCATCTGCAAATTTTACAAAAAAATCTACAAGAGGAGCTCTTTAGCACCAAGCAAGGCGGCGGCAATGCCGCAGGCACGACGCTAAATGCACGCGCCTATGAGCTGATCGCTGCATATAAGCAGCTGCAAAGCGATATAGAAAACTACGCAAACGAGCGCTTTAAGGAGCTTTTTTTGAAAAAAGAGGGCGAGAAAGACGCAAGTAAAGCGGCAGATAAAAACCATTAAATTTAAAGGAGAAAACGATGTTTGTAAAGCTAAACGACCGAACCTATCTAAACAAAGACAGGATCACGCGCATCAAGGTAGATAGCGTCCAAGACGGTATCAGAATTCGCTTCTACGAGGGGCAGTTTCAAGTCGCCAAAAGCGGCAGATTTGAAAGCGAAGAAAAAGCTATGGAGTGGCTGCAGAAAAATTTTATCGGCAAATAGACGCCAAGCGCACTTCATAGCCGCGCGAGCAGCTTGCGAACAGATCCGCAAAATAGCGGCTCTTTGTGATGCGCAGCGGCTCGCCGCTTATTAGCACTACGACCATTTTGGTGGTCTGTGCTTTTAAGAAGAGCCTACGCAAAGATGTTGCGGTAAAATTTACGGCGAACGAGCTTCGGATATAGAGCCTAGCGTAGCGTGCAAATAGGGATACGATTACGCAAATATGGTCTATGACGACATTCGTTCGCCAAATTTACTTGAAATATTTCATCATTTAAACCCGACCTAACGGCATTTTTCGGTCAGTTTTACTTATCGTGCCTATATAGTATTTATATTTTATTAAGTACTCATTGGATATAGTCGCGAGCAAAATTCTAAGGGGAAAATTTTGAAAAGCTTCAAACTTCGGTTTATTTACGCTATCTGCGCTGTGGTCGTATGCGCGCTGTATCTGCTAGCCGAAAGATCGGGTCTTACGGAGCGCAAACAAACTCATTTTACCGTTACTTCAGATACAAATGTCTCAAAAGTGCCGGGCCTTAGCAAATACGTAACCCAAGAAGAGGTCGATAGCTTCGCATTTCGCTACTGGGATATAGATTACAATTCAAATCCAGAAAACGTATTTAAAGAACCCGCCATAGACGTAGAGCTAAAAAGACTTTTAAAAAGCAAGCAAACTGATAAAATTTTAAAATTTATGAAAGATAATAATCTATCTGTCGATCACACTATGGACGGAGGGGTAACGCCCGTGATGTATTCTAGCTTTTGGGATGATGCGAATACTACTCAAGAGCTTATAAAGCTAGGTGCGGATATACATAAAAAAGATGAATACAAGCTATCCGCTATGGCTTATGCGATAGAAAATAATGCTACCAATACTGTTAAACTATTGCTCGATAATGGAATTAAATTTAATGAGATCAATATAGTACAAGGGTATATAGGATGCCCT
>NZ_CALIMQ010000165.1 GCF_938045535.1 uncultured Campylobacter sp.
GGAATTTCTTTTTGGTTCTGTTATTTGCGTGGCTGACGTTGTTTCCTACCATCGCACCTTTGCCGGTGATTGCGCATCTTCTTGCCATAATAAATCCTTGATGATTAAAATAAATGACGATTATAGCGAAAAAATTTCAAATTATGCTTAAAATTCGCTCCGGTTCAAATTTAGCGAAATTTATGACAAAACTAAGTAAAATTCCGCATCTTGAAATTTTAAAGGAATCTTAATGTATGTCGCACCCAGCATTTTATCGGCGGATTTTGGAAAGCTTGCGGAGGAAATTCGCGCAGTCTGCGAAGCGGGCGCCGATCTCATTCACGTAGATGTGATGGACGGGCATTTCGTACCAAATCTCACGATCGGACCGCTCGTAGTAAGCGCGGTAGCAAAGGCGAGCAGCAAGCCTTTAGACATTCATTTGATGGTTAAAAACGTGTCGTTTTTCGTCGATCTTTTTTTGCCGCTAAAGCCGAAATTTCTTAGCTTCCACATCGAGGAGGAGACCCATCCGCTGCGCCTCATAGATCATATCCGCCGCAGCGGCGTCTCGCCCGCGGTCGTGCTAAATCCGCACACTCCGCTTAGCGCGCTGGAGTTTATCTTGGGCGAGGTCGATATGGTGCTTTTAATGAGCGTTAATCCTGGCTTTGGAGGGCAGAAATTTATCCCCTCGGCGCTTGAGAAAATTAAGCAGCTGCGCGAGCTTATCGATCGCAAAGGCGCAAAATGTCTCATCGAGGTCGACGGCGGCGTAAACGGGCTCAATATCGCAGGTATCGACGAAGCGGGCGCCGACGTCGTGGTAGCGGGCAACTACATATTTTCTTCAAACGACTACGCGGAGGCAATCCGTGCGCTTAAAATTTAGGCGCGGCACAGGGGTAAAATTTTGACGCATAGAATCGAAAATCTCATAAATTTACTGGCTCAAAAGAGCATAAATTATTACGATTTTATCTCAAAAGCAAGCGATATTGCCGAAATTACCGAGCTTTTCGAGCCCAAAGACCTTTCGATGTGGCGTGCGCTGGGCATAGAGATAATAAAACTAGATAGCGGCAAAATCACGCTCAAAACCCGCGAGACGGATATTTCGGATGAAATTTTTTGCTTCGTGGACATCGAAACGAACGGCGGGCTCTCAAACGGCCAGATCATCGAAATCGGCGCGATAAAAACGCGCGGCACGCAGGAGCTGGGCTGCTTCGAGAGCTTCGTTTACGCGCCCGCCGTGCCCGAAAATATCACGGAGCTTACCGGTATCCGCGCGGACGATCTAGTGGGCGCGCCGCCGCTAGCTAGCGTGCTGGAGCGGTTTAGACTGTTTTTAGGAGATAGCGTTTTTGTGGCGCATAACGTCAAATTCGACTACGGCTTCATCGACGCAAGCCTGCAAAAATGCGGCTTCGGGATGCTTTTAAATCGCAGGCTCTGCACCGTCGAGCTCGCGCGCCGCACGATCGAGGCGCAAAGATATGGGCTTGGCTCGCTAAAAGAGCTTTTAGGCGTACAAAACATCCACCACCGCGCATTTAGCGACGCCGTTTCCTGCTTTGAAATTTTCAAATTCGCGCTCTCGCGACTGCCGTGGAGCGTGCAAAGCACCGAGGATCTGATACTTTTTAGCAAAACCGCAAAGAGCCTGGCGCTGCCTAAGCCGCAGATTTCGGAGCGCGGCGAGGGCTAAATTTTATAAATCGCGCGCCGAATTAAGAGATGAAATTTTAGTGAAATTTCGCGCCGCCGTTTGAGAGGTAAATTTTGCGCTTTTAAGCGGCGGCGCTTTAATCTGCGCAGATTGAGGTAGCGTAAATTCGATCCGAGCGATTTTGGGCGGCGCAAATCGGCGCGTATGGACCTAGATTTTGAAATTTTACCCTTGTCGTAGCGATTGAATGCGCACAAATCGCAGCAGCGCAAATTTAAAGCGCTACTGCGGCGAGATGTGATTGCGAGCGAACCGAAACGGCGCGAATTTAAGCAGGCGTGGTTTTAAATCGCATTGCGATCGCACCGGATTTAAGTGCAAATGCCCGCAGCAGCGCCCTCCGCGTATGCCAACCAGGCGGATCATGCGATTTTAATTTGCTCGGGCGGGTGCGGCAGCGAGCGCTCGTGGAGCCTTTTTGCTTTCGCGGTTTTTGATCTTTGCGACGATAAATTTTGCGCCCGCCCGCGGTTTTACAACCTTGCTTCGGGCGAATTTTATGAGCGCTTGCAGTCGCGTGGATACGTCCGAAGCGCTGCGCACTTTAAATTTTAAAATTTAGCCTAGGCGCGCGAATTCGATGCTTTAAACTATAAAATCAATAAATTTTGCCCGCGCCTGCCCGTCTTTTGCGTCCCAAAAGCGATAAATTTAGCGTGTCCGCACCGCCGCCGCAGATACGCTAAGCGCGAAGGTTTTCTGCATTCGCCGCTTAGAATTTTGAGATTTGATTTTAGTGATTGGGGATTTTTTGCGAAGGGTTGTACTGATTTTACCTAATAATTAGGCATTATTTATTGCTAATTACTTATAGTTTTGTACTTTTGCGCCCGAAATAACGAATATCATATGCTGAACGTTCACAACCTATCTGTTTCTTTTCAAGGCGAGTACCTCTTTGAGGACGTTGCTTTTATGCTCAATGCGGGCGACCGTGTGGGGCTTATTGGCAAGAACGGAGCGGGGAAATCGACGATGCTTAAATTGCTTTCACGCGAACTTAAACCCGATACCGGAGGCATTGCTACCGATAAAGATGTACGCATCGGATTTCTGAAACAGGATATTGATTTTGTGAAAGGACGTACCATTTTGGAAGAAGCCTATCAGGCATTTACTGAGATTAAGGCTTTGGAACGTCAGTTGGACGATATTCATCACCAGATAGAAACCCGCACTGATTACGAGAGCGAGGCGTATCACGATTTGCTTGATAAACTCAGCGACTATACGCATCGTTTCGACCTTATAGGGGGATACCAATACCAAGGAGAAACCGAGAAAGTGCTATTGGGGTTGGGCTTTCAGCGGACTGATTTCGACAAGCTCACCGATAGTTTTTCGGGCGGGTGGCGTATGCGTATAGAATTGGCAAAACTGCTGTTGCAGAACAACGATATATTGCTATTGGACGAGCCTACGAACCACTTGGATATAGAGTCGATTATTTGGCTAGAACAGTTTCTCTCTACTTATAGCGGGGCGGTGGTAATTGTGTCGCACGACAGAATGTTTTTAGACAATGTGACCAATCGGACGATTGAGATTTCGGTAGGCAAGATATACGATTACCCGAAGCCTTACACTCAGTTTTTGGAACTGAGAAAAGAGATGCGCGAACTGCAACTCGCCTCACAAAAGAACCAAGAAAAGAAGATACAACACACTGAAAAGCTCATCGAAAAATTCCGCGCCAAAGCTACCAAAGCCTCAATGGCACAGTCGCTTATGAAGAAGTTGGACAAAATAGAGCGTATAGAGGTAGACGAGGAAGACAACGCGGTGATGAACGTGCGTTTCCCCGTATCGGTAACACCAGGGAAGGTGGTGCTGGAAATAGACGATGTATCGAAAAGTTATGGTGAAAAAGAGGTGCTCAGCCACGTGAGTTTGCTTATAGAACGAGGCAGCAAAGTAGCTTTTGTGGGACAAAACGGACAGGGAAAAACGACCCTCGCCAAGATGATAGTGGGCGAAATACCCTATGAAGGAACTATCAGGCTGGGGCACAATGTACAGTTGGCTTACTTTGCTCAGAACCAAGCCGACTACTTAGATGGAGAACTCACCGTGCTTGATACGATGTTTAATGCAGCTAACGACAGCAATCGCACTAAAATACGCGACATACTTGGGGCTTTTCTCTTCCGTGGCGATGAGGTAGACAAGAAAGTGAAAGTACTATCAGGAGGCGAACGCAACCGCTTGGCTTTGGCTAAAATGTTGCTCTCAGACTTTAACGTAATGGTGATGGACGAGCCTACGAACCACTTGGATATCAAATCGAAGAACGTACTCAAACAAGCCTTACAGCAATTTGAAGGGACGCTCATTATTGTGTCGCACGACCGCGATTTCTTGCAAGGGCTTACCGATAAGGTATACGAGTTTAAGAACAAACATCTGAAAGAATATCTTGGG
>NZ_CALIMQ010000166.1 GCF_938045535.1 uncultured Campylobacter sp.
AAGATTGCGCGATAAATTTTATGTGATCCCCGCTGCAAGAGCTAAAGCATAGCAAGCAGGAGATAAAATTTACGTGATAAATCTTGCGTAATAAATTTTAAAATGAGCCGCAAATCCTACAAGAAGCTGTAAATTCCATCTAGCAAGAAATATCTTTTATCCGCAGCGCCGTGATAAAATGGATTAAAAGTCCCTTCGTATGCCTTTTCAAAAAAGCCCTCTTTGCTTAGCTTTATAAGCTCTGCATTGACGAAATCCAGTAGCTCTTTATTGCCCTTCTGCACGCCAATACCCATGAAATCGGGCTTACCTAGCGTTTTAAGCGGTACTTCCACCTCGCTATCGACTACCGGATATGCCATTGCGATTAGATTATCGGTCGCGTAGGCGTCCACGTCGCCGTCTTTTAGCATGCGGTAGCACTCTCTAGCGATCTTACAAAATGTAAAATTTCCAAAACCTTCTTGTTTAAAAAATGCCTCGCCCGTACCGCCGTTTTCGAGTAAAATTCTCTTCTCTTTCAGATCGGCTAAGGATTTTATTCTATCGGCTTTGCGGGTTAAAACTCCAAGATTTACTGAAAAATACGGTGTTGAAAAATCGATCTGCTGCGCGCGTTCAGGCGTAATGGTAATCGTAGCGATGACGATATCTACGCGGTTGTTTACTAGTGCTGGAATTCTATCCTCGACCTTCATCGGCACAAGCTCGATTCTGCCGCCTTTTTCGCCGAAAAGATCATTTGCTATGGCCTGTGCCATCGTAACTTCAAAGCCCTCGAAGGTTCCATCGTTTAGCTCGCTAAAAGGAGGCTGTCCGTCGTAAACACCGATGCGAACGACGCCTTTTGATCTGATCTGTTCCAGACTATCGGCAAAAGCAACGATAAATGGTAGCAACATTGCAAGAAGCAATTTCATGGCAAATCCTTAAATTTAATCTCTTTTCCGCCTTCAAATGAAGCAGGAAATTTTATTTATTAAAATTCTAAAAGCCGGACTCAAAATTTAAAGCAAGCTCTTAGAGCATATTATAAATTCCATCTAGCAGAAAATATTTCTTATCCGCCGTACCGCGATAAAATGGATCAAAGCTCTGCTCGTAGGCCTTTTTGAAAAAGCCCTCTTTGCTCAGCTTTATAAGCTCTGCATTGACGAAATCAAGTAGTTCTTTATTATCTTTCTGCACGCCGATGCCGATGAAATCGCTAGGACCTAGGTTTTT
>NZ_CALIMQ010000167.1 GCF_938045535.1 uncultured Campylobacter sp.
ACCTTGATTTTTACCGGGATATTGGAAGGCGCCGCAGCTCATATATTTTTGTACGCCTTAATCGTAGCGCCGATTTGCGGAATAGTTTTTGGGGTATGCTATTTTTTCAATACGGGCTCATATACCCCGAAAGCCGAAGCGTAAATTTCATTAAATTTAGCCGTGCTTTTAAAATTTTACGACGCGGCGTCTCGCCTAATTTCGGAATTTAGCAAGCTTTAAATTTTACCTTGCCGAGAGCTCCGCGCAAGCGAAATTTAAACCGAATATTCAGTCTCTCTTTATATGCAAAGGAATATAATTTCAAAACAGATATCAACTTTGATTTAAAGGAGAAAAGATGCAAAATCAAAGACGAGACCTACTAAAGGTAGCCGCTTTGGCGGCGGGCGCTGCGATGCTCGGTACGAGCGAACTGGCTGCGAGCGAAAAGGCGTTTAAACTCTCAAAGCGCGATCATAGCAAGCAAAGAGCGCTGCTGCTCTCAAGCTCGGGCTATAAAGACACGAAGTATCTATCGCACGCGGTGTCGTGGATCGGTAAATTTGCGCAGGAGAACAGCCTCGCGGGCAAAAAGATCGTTTTCATCCCTTACGCGAGCCTACGCAGGAGCTACGACGAATATGAAAAGCGCGTCAAAGAGGCACTTGCGAGTTTAAATTTAAATATCGTCGGCGTCCATCACGCTAAAAACGCCGCGAAAGAAGTCGCGAGCGCGGATTGCATATTCGTAGGCGGCGGCAATACCTTCAAGCTCGTGCACGATATGTACGAAAACGAGCTCATCGCTCTGATTAGCAAAATGGTCGAGGACGGCACGCCGTATATCGGCTGGAGCGCGGGCTCGAACGTCGCGGGCGCTACGATGATGACGACGAACGATATGCCGATTATCGAGCCTGAGTCGTTTAATACTTTCAACATCTTCCCGCACCAGATCAATCCGCACTTCATCTCGGGCAAGCCTGTGGGGCACAACGGCGAGAGCAGAGAGGAGAGGCTGGAGGAATTTTTGATCGCTAATCAAAAATCGACCGTTTATGCGATGCCGGAGGGTACGGCGTTTTGGCTTGAGGGCGAAAAGGCGACCGTGCTCGGGCCTGCTGCGGTGCTAAAGATGAACTACAATAAAAAGGTCGAGTTGATCGAGCCGGGCAGCTCGTTTAAGTATTGATCGCACCCGCTTAAATTTAACCAAGAGGTGCGCCAGGCGGCACCGCTCGTTTGAATGCGCAAATCGGTTAAATTTTTAATTGCGGCGCTCGGCTAAATTCGGGCGCCTCTTTTAAATTTACGCGACAAAGCGCGCTTTGCTTATGCGGACACGCGATCGAAAGATAAACATCGATTTAAAGCGACGCGCGATCGCCGCGACCGCAAAGCATAAATTTAAAAACGGAGGCAAAATGCCCTACATTCACCTTCTTATGCCGCTTAGCGATTTTATCCCATACATCGCGAGCATCCTCGCTGATTGCGGCGGGACGGTATATGTGAAAAAAAGCGGCGGCGCTTATAGTGCCGTAAAAATCGATGCGGGCGGCCGCCGAAACTTAAGCGATCGGAGGCAAAGTTTCAAATTTTTTATCTCGTCCGAATCGCCGCAAGAGCCCGAATTGCCTGCAAAGGTATTTTACGACGATATGTATCGAAGCATCATAGAAGGCACGGGAGGACGAGAAACGCAAGAAGCTATAGAGATGATCGCGCTGCGACTCGTCGCAAAAAATCCGGGCGCGGCTATTCGGAAAATTTTCTCCGCGATCAAAAATAAACTAGAAAATGACGAAGCGATCGGTCGCGGGCTTAGCTGCGGCGCTTCTTTTTACAAAGATTATTTTTACGCGAAGCGCTGCGTGGACGGTAAAATTTTGAAATTTGATCTGAACAACGACAAACTGCCGAATATTACGACGCCGTAAACGGGCGGCATCGATAGCGCGAGCAAAAGGTGGCGCCTACGCAAAAAAGCGCCGCTTGGATCACGCGCGCTTTTAGAATTTAATCGTTTTCCCGCCTAAACGGCTTGGTTATGCAAGAAAAGGCGGCATCACTCGCACAAGGGCGTCCATATAAGCAAAAAATCGCTCCGCCGCATCGCAGCTGCACGATCTCAAAGCCGCCTTCGCCGCCGCTAGTTTGCGCCGCTTCGCAGACGGTTCGCAAAGGGCTATAAATTTAAAACGCCTGCAAATTTAAGCGTTTAGCCACTATGAACGATCCACTCAGACGCCACATTAGGCTTCGTTGCAGGCGCAAATTTAAACGGCAGGGCACAAGCAAATTAAATATAGCTAACCTTATAATGATCGCAGCTAGGCTTACGCTCCTCGCGTTTAGCGTCGCTTTTACCGATCGCAAGCGAGCAAAGCGGCGAGTATCCCTCTGGAATGCCCACGCGAGCTGCGAGAACAGGTTCGTCAAAAAGCGTAACGACGACTGTATTTATCGGGCACGAGGCAAGCTCAAGCGAAGTTGCGCGAAGCTGCATATTTTGCATCACAGAACCCATCGCCCAGTAAATTCCGCGGTGTAGGTTTTCAAGCTTGGCGCCTTCGCATTCCTTCGGCAGTTCCGTCGCGAGTTTACCCGAAAGCAAGATAAGAACGGGCGCGCCGTAAAGCGTAGTTTTGGTTTTCATCCCCATGTTTTCAAGCATTTTGCCGAATTTCTTAACGGCCGCCGCATTAAGCTCGAGCAAAAGATCTTTGTCTGTAATAACGCTTATGTGAGCGTCCTTCGTGGTAAAAAGAGCGGGCGCTAGATACGCTGCCTCCAAAATCGCCCGGATTTCCTCTTTTGACGGGACTTCGGCGTTAAATTCGCGCACGCTTCGACGCTTTTTCATAGCTTCGAGTAGTTGCATTTTCTCTCCTTAAATTTGATTTTAATTTCA
>NZ_CALIMQ010000168.1 GCF_938045535.1 uncultured Campylobacter sp.
CTTTGCTTTTACTCATCTTTTCGCCGTCTCTCGTCCACCAGCCGTGAGCCGCGATGCAGCGAGGCAGCGGCAGATCAAGGCTCATCAAAAATGCCGGCCAGTACACCGCGTGAAAGCGCAAAATGTCCTTGCCCACGATGTGCAGCGCGTCGCTCCAATACTCCATTCGTTCGCCGCCCGCGCAAAATCCGAGCGAACTAAGATAATCCATCAGAGCGTCCAGCCAGACGTAAATTACGTGCTTCGGATCGTTTATCTCAGGCGGAATTTTAACGCCCCAATCAAAGCCCGTTCGCGTGATCGAAAGATCCTTCAGACCGCCTTTTACGAGGCTTACGACCTCGTTTTTTTTGCCTAACGGCAGGATGCACTTTTCGTCCTCATACCATTTTAAAAGTCTGTCTGCATAGGCGCTAAGTCTGAAAAAATAGCTCTCCTCTTTTAAAATTTTAGTCTTTTTGCCGCAGTCGGGGCAATACTCGCCGTCGATTAGCTGAGCGGAAGGGAAAAAACTCTCGCAGCTTACGCAGTAGTTGCCCTCATATTCGCCCTTATAAATGTCGCCCTTTTCATACATCTTGCGAAATACGTTTTGCACCGCCACCTCGTGCGCGGCATCGGTAGTGCGCGAAAACATATCGTAGCTGATGTCAAACTCGTCCCACAGGTCTTTAAATTTAGCGCTCACGCCGTCTGCGTACTGCTTCGGGCTTTTGCCGTGCTTGGCTGCGGCCTCTTCGATCTTTTGGCCGTGCTCGTCGGTGCCCGTTTTAAAAAAGACCTCGTGTCCTTGCAGGCGGTAAAATCTAGCCATCGTATCGGCAATAATCGTCGTGTATGCGTGACCGATGTGCGGGACGTCGTTTACGTAATAAATCGGCGTCATTATATATTTTTTCATCATTCTCCTTGCGCTTACTTAAATTTGAGTAAAAATTTTATTAGTCCTATTGCGCGGCTGTGCCGGTATTAGAATTTAGCGTGTATCTTACGTATCCGGTCTCCGGCTCGATAGTAATACTAGCGGTCTCTTTCGCATCATTGGTAAGCGTAATAACGCACTGGCCCACAAAAAGCCTATCATATGGCACATTAGAGTTCGCTAACTGCCCCATTGGGCGACCATAAGAATCAAAGGAGATGGTGTGATTGTTTCCATTACCGCAATTAGTAAATTGTATATTTCTTATATTATATGTTGCTCCTAAATTTAGCTTTTGATTCATTCTTGCACCATCAGTATTGGCAGGTTGCCTAGCAAAGCCCGAAGTAAGCAGTTTGTTAGGATTCTGCGGATCAGCTGCCATAGAATTTAGGCTATTTGGTTGTCCGTTTGAACCCGGGAAAGCTCCGTTATCCCAATATATATTATATCGCCATCCTGCTGCAGAGCCCGGTGCTCCTTGATCGGTAAATTGAATCCTCCAAAATCTCTTAAACCAATTAGGATCGTCAGGATCGAATTTGTTATCATTCATAGCCAGCTGCTGAGTATAGCGAATATGAGCAGCTACTTGATCTGCCGCCTCCACAAGGCTATTTCGATTGATTTGAGGCACCGCCACCGCCGCTAGAATTCCAACCACCACGATGATGAAAATCAGCTCTATCATAGTAAATGCTTTTTTCATAATTTTTACCTTTCATAAAAATTTTGTTTATATTTTAACATAAAATTTTGCAATTCGCACGCCTCGCTTGTAAATATCTATATTTTGTATCGAATTTTTATGATCCGAGACATATTCCGGCTCATCCGCGTAGATAAAAGCGCCGCTTCCGCTAGGCAGTCCGTAAAATTTCAGGCGCAGGCAGAGCCTCTCGTCCTCGCAGCTTACGCTTTTTACTCCGCGATTTTTTAGCTCACTTGCCAGCTGCCTAGCTATGTCAAATTTATAGATAAAATGCCGCTGCGGCTTGTTTGCGAACATCGCCTCATACATCACATCGCTAAAAATCACTGCAAAATAGCTTACCGCTAAGCTTACCAGCGTCACACCCACGGCGATCTTGTGAAAGGTACGAAATTTAGGCAATCTAACACGGTATGAATTAAACAAAACCCGAATGATCAAAGGCGTAGCGATGACGCAATACGGCAGCATCATCTCAAGCGGCACGCGCTGTCTTAGCGAAAAAAGCATCGTCAGACAAAGCGCGCTCGTGGCGATGAACCACAGCAGGCTCTTTTCCTCTTTGATCCAAATTCTATAGATCGTATATATGAAAAATAAAAACACGAGAGGTGAAAACGCGCCCGCAAAAACGCCCACGGTGTCTAAAAAATATCCCTTCGGCTTGCCCTCCGAGCTTACGTCGTAAAAGATCACGCTGAAGCTAAATAGCGCTATGCAAAGTAGCAAAAGCTCCTTTTTGCGCGTATAAAGCGCCCAAATTCCAAAGCCTACGTAGAGCATAAAAAACGCTCGATCGATCAAGGCGCAAACGGATAGAAGCACGAAAAGCGCGATATTGTATTCGCTCTTTGCAAAATAGATCGCCAGCAGCGTGAAAAAAACGATGATGCCCGCAGGATTTAGCAAGATCGCGCTGCTCATTGACGCAGGAAGCGCCATAAATAGCGCCGTAGCGACCACTCTATCGAAGCGGCGCTTTAGAATAAATTTTGAAATTTTATAGATCATCGCGGCGTTTGCGAAGTGGATCAAAATAAACGGTATGCGCAAGGCGTAGTCGTTGCGCCCAAAAATTTCGCAGCTTAAATTTGCTATTAGCGAAACGAGGGATTTTTTATCGTAAAAAATTTCAGCCTCGTAGTAGCTGAT
>NZ_CALIMQ010000169.1 GCF_938045535.1 uncultured Campylobacter sp.
AATTATGAGCATTTAATGAGGAATTTAACACAGTAAAATTATTTAAAATTTGATCGTTTCGGGGATTTTGCTTGCAAAATAAATTTTATGCTTTTGCTAATTTTCATTTGGCTCTCTTTAACTTAGGCTCATGCAAAGGAGCAAGTAAGTTACGATGAGAACTATGTTTTTGAAAAGTAACGAGCGTAGTGAAGTTAAAAAATAAGTATATAGTCCGTTAAAGAATTCCTGAAGCTAAATTTAGAGGAATTCTAAAGTATTTTGCAGAGAATATAGAAGCATCAAAGATATCAAATTTGACTAAGCGTAAATTTAATGGTGTGCTTGTCAAATTTGGGTTAGTTTCTAACCCAAATTTTAAAGTCAAGAGTTGTGCAGTGCTGCGTCGCTTTTTGGTGGTCTATCGAAAAATCACAATCTAAGATTAAAATTTAAAGGTCGGACTTGCGCCCGACCAGTATCAGAAAGGAGGAGTTAAAATATATAAACCGCGCCAAGCACGATAAACGCTCTTAGGCAAAAGCCGCCTATAAGCACGCCGTATTCGTTATAAACGCAGCTTTTTATCTCTTCATTGCCGTACGCGCAGACACTGCCGTCCGCATTCACACTGCAGCTACGAAGCATAAATTTGCTTCCGCCTAACAGCGGTAGTGCAAGCCCAAATACGACAAAGCCTATCCAAAACATCGGCGCAAGCGAGCCGCTGACTATCTTGGTTACGCTCGCCATGCCCGCAGCCTCACTTTTCACGCTCGCAAATAGCGCTAACACCGCAACGATCTCAAGCACGACGAGCGCGACGTGAAATTTATGCGCACAGTGGCTTAGCCCGTGCCCTGCATTTAGCGTAGCGGCGGCGTTTGCGCTAAGCCCCGTGGAGATCGCAGAGATCGTAAATAAAATCGGCAGCCACACGCTAGCCCAAAGCGGGATCGCCTTTACGACGTAAAGCAGTAGCCCCGTATATCCCATCACTCCAAGCGCTAAAATAGCTCCGAGCGTGAGCATCATATCGCAAATTTTGCCGCTCTTTTTGATCTGCAAAAGCACTAAAACGCTAACCACGATGAAAAATGTAAGCAGATATGTACCTATGCTCATCATCGAAACAGGGCGCGTGTAGAGCTGTAAAATTTTAAGAGGATTTATCGCGGCACTCGGCGCCAAGTCAAACAGCAAAAGCGCGGTTCCTATTATTACCGCAACGGGTGCTAGCAGAAAGCCGAATTTATAAAACTTCTCGTTTAATGAACCCAAAAAGCCTTTGTAAGCCAAAGCCGAGCACAAAAACGCCCCGGCGCCTAAACCGCCTAGAAACAAATAGATGACTATGAGCCATCCCCAAGTCGTCTGTACCATCGTCATTCCTTTAAATTTTTAAAAATTTCAAGATCTTTTAGCGCACTTTTAAGCGCATCCATCTCGCTATTTAGATAGAGATTTAAAAAGCTCCCGAAACTCTTCCAAACGTCTAAATTTGCATGCTCATCACAGCGAGCGGCAAATTTGCAAAACCACTGCGACGGATGAGCGGCGATAAATTCCGCCTTTTTATGCAAAATTTCATTAAATTTAGCCTCATCCTCCGCCTTTAGCGCGCTAAAACTTAGAAAATAAAGATATTGCAGCTCGTACCCGATGAAATCGTCGGGAAATTTATCAAGCTGCGCATCCTCGAGTTTTAGCCCTGAGCCTTCATAAAAGCTTCGCACCTGCATCGTCTTTGCCCCAAACATCGTTTGATAGTCGAAATACACCGACTCGTAAGGCTCGGCTTTGGGGCGCTTAGGACCTACGAAGAGCCTATTGAATTCGTAGCGAATTTCATCAATTAAGCTTGGCTCGCTTTTGCATTCGGCAAATTCGAGGATAAACTTATGCTCTTTAAGCTTAGGCGCAAAATCCTGCGTCAAATTTAAAAGCTCGTCCAAATTTTCACCGGTAAGAGGCACCAAAAATACCTGCCTCAAAAAGTCCTCGACGTAAAGACTCTGCTTTAAATTACGCATCTTTTTATCCTTAGTGGATAAACTCGTTGCGCTTCATGCGAGGATAGAAGCGGATGTTTGGCTTCGTAAAAAAGCGTTTAAAGCCTGGCATCTCTTTCTCCATCCCCGCGCTATCGCTCACATCGCTATCGACCAGCTTTAGCACGTCGCAAGGGCAGCCCGCTACGCACGCAGGCTCCTCGCCGCGCTCGAGCTTCTCGGCGCAGAGGTTGCACTTTTGCGCTTTGCCGTCTTTGCCTTTGGTTATAGAGCCATAAGGACAGGCTACGATGCAGTATCCACAGCCGATGCATTTATCGTGCAGCGGCTGAACGACGCCGTTTTCAAGCTTAATGTAAGCTCCCACGGGACAAACATCCATACACGCAGGCTCTTCACAATGGTGGCACGAATGCGAGATGAAAATTTCCTTTTCGATCTCGTCTTCATGGATGAGCATCATATCGACGTGGCGCCAGTTGATGTCGGGGTCTTGGTTATGATAGACCTGACATGAAATTTCACACGCCTTACAACCTATGCAAAAGTTGTAATCAAATAAAAATCCTTGTTTTCGCTTCATTTTATGCCTCCTGTTTTGCAGCTTTTTTTACTTCACAAAAGCTTGCAGTATAGGTCGATCCGTTGCCTAAATCACTCACTCCGTCCGAGCAAAGGATATTTGCTCCCGTGCGAGACTTGGTAACCTTAACCCAGATATTGTTCCATGCATAGACGATGCCCGGCTGCATCTGATTGGTTTCAACCGCCGTAAATATCGCCGTGCCCTTTTCGTTCGTGGCTTCAACCGTATCGCCCTCTTTGATGCCGCGCGCCAGCATATCCTCGCGCGTCATAAATAGCTCAGCGTTGCCCTTTACGATGACGCGTTTTAGGATGTAAGGCATATTGCCCCAGTTTGAGTTATCCTGAAGCTGCGTGCCCGGCGTCATAAAATAAAGCGGATACTTTTTCAAGTAATTTTTGCCGAAATTTTTATGCCTTTCGTAGTAATCCCAATCGTCGTCAAGATCGATCACCGGGTGATAGCCTGCGTCCTTGAAAGCTTCGGAGTAGAGCTCGCACTTGCCGCTTTTAGTGCCGAATACTAGCTTGTCCTTCGGCGCATAAGGGTAGTAAGGGAACTGATCTTTCATCGTCTCAGGCGTTCTAAACGGCTTGATCCAGCCTACGCTTTTTAGTTTTTCGTAAGTGATATTTTGCTTTTTGGCAAATTCCGTATCCAAAAACCTTCTGCAAACCGTCTCGCTATCCCAATCAAAGCACTCCTCGGTATATCCCATCGCCTTGGCTAGAGCGTTAAAAAATTCCAAATTCGTCTTAGCTTCGCCCAGCGGCTTGACGCTTTGGGCGTTGTAGCAGACGTAGCCTGAAATTTGATCGTTTTGAATATCTTCGCTCTCCATAAAGGTAACGCCCGGCAATACGTAGTCCGCGTAATCGCAGGTGTCGGTATCGTAAGGATCGATGACTACCAAGAAAAAATCGTCGTCCATCACGCGTTTTTTGATTAAATTCGTATTGGGCGCCGTTACCATCAAATTCGAGTTGTAGTTGATACAGGCTCGAATTACCGTATTTATCGGCTTACCTAGATAGGTCGGATTTTCCTTTTGGATGCCTTTGCCGAATTCTACGTAGCTTACCTGCTGGCGCTCTATCTTTTTGCCCTCTGCGTCTTTTGGCGAAAGATCAGGCATGCAGTTATCGAAGTTAAAGCAGCCCTTTACATGCACGTAAGCCCAGAATAATCCACCGCCAAGTTTTGTAAGGCAGCCCGTAAGTACCGGCAAGAAGGTAACCGCGCGCACTAGCCTTGCTCCGTTAAAGTGTCTTTGGCCGCCGTCGCCGTGCATAATGGCAGGCGCTTTGGCGTGGGCGTATTCTCTAGCAAAGACTTTGATCTGATCGACGCTTGCTCCGCACATTTCAGATAGTTCGCCATAAGTGTAGAGTGAGCACTCATGTACTAGATCCTCAAAGCCGGTTGTATATTTTTCTACGAATTCATGATCATATAGATCTTCTTCTATCAAAAATTTGCAGACCGCTAGACAAAATGCCGGATCGCTTGAAGGCTTTAGCTGGATAAACATATCGGCCTGGTTTGCGAGCGGAATTCTGATCGTATTTATGACGATGATCTTGCCGCCTCGCTTTTTGACGCGGTGGGCAAATCTAATCCAGTGCACCGCCGTATAGGCTTCGTTTGAGCCCCAGCTGATATACATATCGCTCTCATCGACTTCCAGCGCGTCTTTTGAAAAGTCCGTGCCGATAACGCTCGGCGTGCCCGCATAGCGCGGCCAGTCGCATGGATTGCGCACAAGCCTCGTAGCGCCATATTTTTCAAAGAAATTTCCCGGCGCGATCGTCTTTGAGATATGCCCTTCGTTGCCCGAATAGACAAATTCCGTCAGCGCCTCGCCGCCGTATTTTGCCTTGATCTCGGTAAGCTTTGCGGCTATCTCTTTTAGCGCTTGATCCCAGCTGATGCGCTCCCATTTACCCTCGCACTTTTTACCGACGCGCTTCATTGGGTACATTATGCGATCGGCGTTGTATAGATGCATTGCATAGGTATGACCTTTGACGCAGACCGTGCCTTGCGTTAGAGGGTGCTTCGGATCACCCTTGATGCTGACCATCTTACCGTCTTTGATCTCTGCGATCATCGAACAGGCGTCGCGGCAGTTTCTAGGACAGGTGAGGTAGTGATACTCTACGCCCTGCTCGTTTTTATAGGATTTCGGTTTAAAATCCACCTCAAACTGCTCCATACCAAATAGGCTTGGAGAGGCTCCCGCCGTAGCTAGAGCCGCTCCCGCGCCTTTTAAGAAAGAACGTCTTTGCATCTCTTCTCCTTAAATGTGGGCTTTATTTCATATCGTATATGAAAACTTTATTTTCTTTGCCTTCGCGCGAAAAAACATAAAATTTGCCGTCCTTCACCGCAAGCGCTCTTGCGTTTGCCGCTCCGCTAAAACTATACGCATCCTCAATTGTATGAGTTTGCAAATTTAGCTTTAAAATGGTCGAGAAATTTTTACTCAAAAGATAAACGGCATCAGGCTGAGCATCGATGCCCGTGACGTAATATTCGCCAAGGCTTCTTTTATCTTTTAGGCTTAAATTTCCGCCTATTTGCGGGATGAACTCCTCCAAAATCATCTTATCGTCGCCGTCAAACACCGCCACGCTCCAATAATCCCTCACGTCGTTAGGCACGGATGCAACGATAAATTTATTCGCAGCCGCGTCGTAATCCCAGCCGAGGATATATTGCTGCTTTGCTCGAAGCGTGGAGAAGCGCCCTTTGTTGCCGAGATCATTTAGCTTCCATTTATCCCAGCCCTCGGTCAAATGCCTCCACTGGCTATTTTGCTCCTCTACACTAAGCCCGTCCGTAGGCTCATAAAATACGAAGGTTTTATTAAAGCTTATCATGCCGAGCTCATTTTTGTACCACGTCGCGCCTACGGTCGCTTCCATCTCCATTATAAAGTGGCGATCGTGCTTGCCGTATCTAAGCGGCTTTAAATTTTCATCCGCAACGTAAAATTCGTTATTTTTAGAAACCAGCGCAAACTGCTTTTTATCTGCGTCGTAGTCCGCTCCCGTAATCGGTGCATCGTTTTGCAAGCTTAAGCTCACTTCCGCACTCGGCGTACCGAGCTCCTTCACGCCCTCAAGCGCGCCCGCTTTGCTATCGAGATTGAACTCAAACCCAAACGCCAGAGCCGCTAGCGCCGTAAAAATTATCAGCTTTTTCATCTTTTTGCTCCTTAGTTTGGCAGATCCGGAAGCTCCGGATTCCAATCGAATCTAAAATCAAGCGCGCTTTGCCAGTGATCTTTCTCCCAAAACCATTTTGCAGGATCAAGGCTCATCCTAGCCGGCGTGCTAGAGCCCAGATACGGCGGCGGGCCTGAGACGATGAAGGCCTGTGCGCAGTTTGCGGCGATGATGACGATGAAGATTAAATTTGCGATCTTGCCTAGAGGCAAGTAGCGCAAAAACTCGCCGTATTCGCCGCTCGCGCTCTTTTTCATTATATCGCCCAAATTTTTGCTACATAAAAATATAACCGCCAAAAACGCGATCACGCAAAAATCTACGACGATGACCCAAAGCTGCGTGTGCGCGCCTAAAATTTCAAGTCCGAAACCCTGCTTTATGTCAAGGTAGCCGCCGAACGTACCGTCAAGGCTGTAGTGGATAAAGCCGTTGAACATCCCCCAGCAAGCCATTAGCAAAAGCGCCGCGACGTAGCCGGGTTTTAGACCGTATCTAAGGATAAAAAGCGCGATAAGACTGATGGCTATCATCGTGATCCTCTCCGCCCAGCACATCACGCACGGGCTATCTCCCATGCCAAAGCCCAGTATCAAACAAGCTATGCCGACCGGAAGAGCCACGAGGGCGATGATGGCTAGCGACATTAGGTTAAAAAATCCTCGCTCGGCGGCGGGAATTTGATTTTGCTCTAAATTTTGCATATCGCCCTCCTAAAAGTTGCCTACCGGCACGACAACCCATAAATTTACGTAAAACTCGAGCGCGATCAGTATCGCGCAGCCTGCCGCCGCACAGCCCGTAGCTAGATTTTTCCTCTGCGGCTTAAAATATAATATAAGCCCGCTGATCAAAAATAGCGTCAAAATAAGAAATTCCATTTCAAACCGTCCTTTCCTAATAAAATTTAATCCTAAGCATGCTTATTCTTAAAGAAATAATATAATTTATTTATTAATTATAGTTTAAAAAATAGATTTTTTCGTTCATATT
>NZ_CALIMQ010000170.1 GCF_938045535.1 uncultured Campylobacter sp.
CCCGGCATGGTAACTCCGCGGGTTGGTTTTGCTACTACTTTGATTTCCGTAAAAAATTTTAAGGCGGGAATTTTAAAATTTTGAAATTATAGGATTTTAGAATTTCAAAATTCTGCGAAATTTTAGAATTCTATGAAATTTGATTTGGTGCGGGATTGAAATAGAGTTAAATTTAAAGCCCTATTTTACGCCGCAATCGGTTAAATCTTGTAGTTCCATAGTGTAGTTTGGCTCCTCTCCTAACAAATCACGATCTCTATATACCTCTAAAATTTCTTTTAGTAAATGCAAAATATCTTGCTTATTAAGACTTTGAGTATGATTTGGTTTTAAATCTAGGAGTTTCCAAATCCTATGAAATTCCTCTGGAACTAATTTCCTATTAATATTTACCTCATGATCTATAATCATCTCTATAATTTCACCTTTATGATATAAGATCCAAATAGACTTTGTATCGTAATCGTGGTCGTGTTCATAGCCTGGGAAGCTATAAAGAAACCAAGCCCAGCAATCTCTCTCCCTATCAATAGTCCATCGTAACTCATTAATGAAAGTCTCATAGTATGGATTATATTTGTAGTAAATTTCACTCAATCCATACTTCTCATCATCCTCTTTGGTGATGATTGCATTTTCAAACGCCATCTGCGCTCCTTGGAATTTAAAATTTAGCGTGCAAACAGAAATTTCAAGTGCAAATTTTATGCGGATTTCCGCGACGCAGCCGAAAATGGCGAGTAAAGAAACGAATTCCAAACTCGCACGCTTAAAGATAGACCGGCGCGCTTGCCGCGACCGCTAACTCTGCTCGCCGCAGATATACTTGCTCTCTAGCCGGGGCAAAGCAAGCGCGGCTTGCCAGCAAAGCTAGCGGTAAAATTAATCGCAACCTATCCGCAAAATAGCAAACCGCGCGATTTACAGACAGGCTAGCAAAGCCGCAACGGCTAAGGATTTTACGCCTATCTAATTAGAACCGACCCGAAAGCCGATTAAGCTTAGACGCGGTGCAAGCGATATGCCGCGACACGGCGTCTAAGCCTCAAGCTACATTAAGACCGGAATTTTAGTCTTTTGTAGGAAGTATTTCGACGCGCCGCCTAAAAAAATCTCTTTTATGCCGCTATCTGAATGCAAGCCCGCGACGATGAGGTCGAAATCGCCCGCGTCGGCGTACTCTAGCAGCACCTGCCCCGGGATCTTGCCCTCGACGTTCAGTGCCTCGAAAACGTCGATTTTAATGTCGTGCAGAGCCAAATAATCGCTTATTCGGCGCTTCGTTTCGGGGATGCCCTCTTGGAGGTAGTGGTTTGCGGTGATGACGGTGACGGACTTGGCGCGCTGCAAAAGCTCCAGCCAATTATCGAGCGCTCGCGCAGAGGCTGCAGTGCCGGTAAGCGAGACTAAAATTTTATCTGCCTTGAACTCCTGCAGCTTGCGCGGTATGACGATGCAAGGTTTGCCGCTTTTGGTGACCGCCGCCTCGAACGTGCCGGTGATAGAGCCCGTAGGCGGCACCGAAACCAGCACCAAATCGCAATATTTGGAGTATTTCTCGACCAGCTCGGAGCGGATGCCCACCATATGCCTCAAAGCGGCGCTATTTGGGACGTGATCGTCGTCGTTTTGATCCAAATCGAGCTTAGCGCATTCGACGTCGAAGATCGCCTTAATCTCCTCGCGCTCGGCTCTCATCTCATCGCCCGCGGATTTTAAAAATTCCTCCATCAGTACGCCGCCTTTTAGCGTCATACGGACGTTGTAGATCATCTTAGGATCGAGCTGGCACGCCATTATATTGATGTGCGTACCGAAAAATTTATTCACGAGCAGCGCTCCGTGTATGCGCTCTGCCAGCTCCTCGCCGCCACCGATAGGGAAAAAAATCTTTTTAAGCTGCATCTTTACGCTCCTGTTAAAATTTTAAGCTAATTCCAGTGAAATTTTAGAGCCCTTTTGCTCGGTCACGCGCACGTGCACGATGTCGCCCGCACGATAAGGCGTCGTGATAAATTTAGCGCGCAGTAGCCCGTCCACACCGTCTCGCAGCGAGATGAAGGTACCGAAATCCAGCACGCTTTGCACTACGCCGTCAAACTCCTCGCCGATCTGAAATTTTACTTCTTTGCGTTCACCGCGCGGCTTACGAAAATCGCGAGAATTTGAAACTATCGATAAAATTTTCTCTTTTGCGCCCGATACGCTGCTAGCTTTGGCACCTTGAATCTTGACCTCACCCTTTTCTCGATCCAGATCAATATTTACGCCGAAGCTTTCGGTGATCTCTTTGATGACCTTGCCGCCCTGACCGATGATGTCGGGGATTTTGCTCGCCTCGACGCTAAAAATTTCAAGCTTCGGAAGCACGTCCTCGTTTATAACGATCGCCGTATCCGCCTGCTCCATAAGGCCCAAAATATGCGCACGAGCCTGCTTTGCCTGCGCGAGAGCCTCTTTTAAAACCTCCAGGCTGATACCGCCGAGCTTGATATCCATCTGAAGCGCGGTGATGCCATCATAGGTGCCCGCGACCTTGAAATCCATATCGCCGTCGTGATCCTCAAGCCCCATTATGTCGGTTAGCACGGCATGCTTGTCGCCCTCAAAAATTAAGCCCATCGCGACGCCCGCAACGAGCTTAAGCGTAGGTACGCCCGCTGCCCGAAGCGATAGCGCGCCGCCGCAAACCGAAGCCATCGAGCTTGAGCCGTTGCTCTCTAAAATTTCACTCACCACGCGGATAGACTGCGGCGAGTTTAGATCGATGCTCGGATATAGCGCTCTTTTGGCTAAATTTCCATGTCCCAGCTCGCGTCTGCCGGGGCTTTTGAGCGGGCTTGCTTCGCCGACGCAAAAGCCCGGGAAGTTATAGTTAAACATAAATCTATCGCTGATCGGCTCAAGCTGCGTTAGGCTGTCGCTTAGCTGTGCGTCGCTATCTCCACCTAGCGTAGTGACGACTAAAGCCTGCGTCTGCCCGCGCGTAAATAGGCAGCTTCCGTGCGCGCACGGCAGGATATTTGTCTCGATACTGATCGGGCGTACCTCATCAAGCGCGCGTCCATCGGCTCTGCGGCGATCCTCGATGATCTGCGTACGGATGATGCCGCGCTTATACTTGCCGATGACGCTAGAGATCACCTCTTTGCTCCATTCGTTTTGCGCCGCGGCCTCGGTCGCTAAAATTTGATCTACGATTCTGTTTAGCTCGGTAGCACGCTCGCTCTTTGCCATCTGATTGATCGCCGCTTTGACGGCGTCTTTGTAGTTCGCATCGATAAAATCCGCGATATCCTCATCCTCGATCTCGGGCTTGTACTCCAGGCTTGCATCCGGCTTTTTAAGCGGCAAAAAGGCCTCTTCGTAAGCGTTTGAGCCTGCGCTTATCGCCCTTGCGGCAAAATCGATCGCATCCACCATCAGATCTTCGCCAAATTCATTCATCTGCTGCGCGCCGCCATTAATCTGCGGTATAGAGCGCATCTCGATCATCAAAAGCTCATCGCCGACGCCGGCTACGTAAAGATCAAGCGCGCTAGCTTTAAGCGCGGAGTTGCTAGGATTTAGGATGAAATTTCCATTTTGATAGCCTATGCGGACGCCGCAAACGGGCGCTTTAATCGGGATGTCGCTAAGATATAGCGCCGCAGACGCCGCATTAAGAGCGACGACTTGCAGATCGACCTCAGGATCTGCCGATAGCACGTAAACTACGATCTGCGTCGGATACGCATAGCCCTTTGGAAAGAGCGGGCGCAGCGAGCGGTCTATGATGCGGCTCGTTAGCGTCTCAAAATCACCCGGCTTGGTCTCGCGCTTGATGTAGCCTCCGGGAATTCTGCCCGCTGCGTACATCTTTTCGATATACTGCACGGTAAGGGGCAAAAAGTCCTCCTGCACCTGCGTCTCTTCGCGCGCTACGGTAGCGAGCACGACGGTATTTTTCACACGCAAAAGCGCCGCACCCGCGGCTTGTTTCGCAACTTTGTCGATATCGAAAATTTCGGTACTACCATTTACTTCAATTTTGCACTGCATTAATTTTCTCCTTGTTTTTGTTAGTCTCGTGAAACGGCAGATAAAGCGGGCATTTGTTTAAAATTTGCATTATCTCCTCCGCGCTTGAGAGCGTTTTTTCTTTGTAATAAAAATCCACGTTCACAAAATCTCTGATCTTGTGAACAGTATAAATTCCATCTACTAGCATGGCGATCTCGTCTGCATTATCGCTGCCGATAACGGGCGTGGCGTAAAAGATCGCTTTGGCGTTTAAGCTTACGAGCGTCTTTATGCAAGTAAGCGCGGTCAGCCCGCTCTCACACCCCTCATCTACCAAGATGACATTTTTTTTCTCCAAATTTCCCAAAAGCTCGCCCTTGCGAAATTTATACATGTTTTTTAAAATTTTCTCCTCATAAAGTCTGTTCGCCTGCCCGTAAACGTAATCCAGGCTGATGCCGAAGCTTCGCACGAGCTCATCTACCATCACGATCTCTTGGGTTTCGCTTACGCACGCGATCGCGCATTCCGGATTATTGGGCGCCAAAACTGGCTCTGTGAATAAAAACTCATAATGAAGTCCCAGCTTTAAGGCAAGATGGTTTGCGATAGGAAGCGACTCCAGGGATTGAGCGATTATTAGAAAATTTTCGTTTTTGATCACGGTAGCGGGTAAAATTTCTGCGAGTTTCATCGCAGCGTCGATTTGGTTTTCAAACATCAGCTCGGCTCTAGGCGTCATTATTTTTCGCTTCCGTATTCACTATCTACTGAAAAATCATACCCTACTCCGCCGAACGGATAGAAATTTACGAGAAAGTAAATTCCGCGCTCCTTGCTTGCTTTGCTATAGCTCGTCGTACTGGTATTTTTAGGCTCAATATCCTCTTGATACACAAAAGAGTAATTCCAACACTTGCGCGTATGAGAAAGCCCCACGCGCCACATTTTAGAATAAGATCGCTCTAAGTCGTAATCCCAACGCCCAAAAATTTTATTATTCCTAGGTAAATTTACCGAAGCATTTACGATGCCGTAGTTATCTTTCGTATAGCGTTTAGGCTCCATGCTAAGTTTTTCATATTCGTAAGCGTGACTAAGTCCAAAGCTAAAGTCGTCGTTGGAGTAGTTGGCGTAGGTATAGACCTTATCGAAGCTTTTATATTTATGCGAGTAGGTAAAGCGGTTTCCGATATTTAGCCCATTTGCAAAATATGCATCGATGCGGTGTTCTAAATCGTCGAACTCGTGATCGTCGAAGTCATATCGTTGCTTGACACTATGGCGTAAGAATTTACGTCCGTCTTCATTATAGAAAAACTGCGTCATACTTAAAGCTGCATTTTCGTGAGTGTATTCGTCACTAAGCTCACTTAAGAAGTTATCCTCCCAATAAAGCGAGTCTTGCAAGTTACCCAACCGCGAACGATCTACTGCACCGCGAGCAAGGTCGTATTTATACTGATGATACTTTAAAATTCTATCCTCGATGTCGCCTTGCTGCCAGCTTGGAATTCTAAAATCCGCCCTCCAGCTCATCGTATGATATAAGCTATCGTAAGCCCTGGCTACGTCGGTGTAGAGCGAAAGCTCTGTGTATTGATTAGCGTAGAAAGTGCTTTTATCCTCGTCAAGATCTCCGTTTGCGTAGTAGAATTTATCGTGCCAATCGATATTAGTCATATACACTCGCTCGGTAAAGGCGAAATTTAAATAATCCGCCAGTAGCGGCGTGCTTATACTAATCGGTACGTCAAACTCGTATTGGCGAGCAGTCGCGCCCTCCCATCTGGTGTAATTACGCGCTTTTGCATCAAGCGAATAGATCAAATTTGGCAGTCCCAAATCATTGCTAAATTTATGATATTGCAGCGTCGGCAGCTCTTGGACGGTATCTTCGTTGCGGAAGGTATTATCGGCGTTTAGCTTGCTCGTATCGATGTAGTAGCGTCCGTAAGCGCCAAAATAGTGCTCGTCTGAGGTCAAATAATAATTCAGCCGTGAAGTTACGAGCGAATTATCCGCATCGTTGCCAAGACCTCCCTTTTCCTTCAGATCGTAATATTCCAGATCGTTTAGCTGGGTAAAATCGATCCATAAATTTTCGCGCAGATCGCCGTCTAGCAGATAGGTCGCAAGCTTGCTGCGATCGTATTGAACTTCAAAGCCGTGATGGCGCTCGTTTTTGTATTCGAGGCGTTTTTGCGCCCGCGAGAAGTTATCGAAAACTCCTCCTCTAATCTCGCCGTAAGAATACGGCGACTCCGTAAATCGAAATGTCCCGTATACGCCAAAGCCCCTGCGCGTGCGCACCTGCGGATCGAGCTGAAAATCCCAGCTGTCGTAAGGCGCAAAATAGATCGGCTGCTTATAATAAATCCCTTCCTTGCTGATGTAGCCCGCCTCGGGAGGCAGCAAGCCCGTGCGACGCGTGCGGTCGGTCGGGAAGCCGAAATACGGCAGATAGAGCACCGGCACGTCGCCCACGTAAAATCTCGGATTGAAAAGATGGAGGAATTTGCTCTCTTTATTTAGCTTGCCGCTGCTAAATTTGATGCGCCAATCGGGATCGGTAACGTTGCAGCTAGATATGCTGGAGCCCTCCACGCGGTAATACTCGCTGTCGCTGCAGCTGGCGTCGTTTTGCATCCAAAGCTCGGAGTCCTTGTCCATCATAAAATTTACGTCGGCTTCCTGCTTGTCGTTTTTCAGATCGATTTTGACGTGCTGCGCGCGCGTAGTTTCGCTGCTACCGCGCATCGCATTGACGTTACCAAAAAGCTCGATGATGCCGTTTTGCTCGTCGTATGTAGCGCGATCGGCGGTGATAAAGTAGTCCTGTGAATACACCGTTACGTTGCCACTAGCCTCCGTCAAAAAGCCGTTTTTCTCGACATTATCTGCTATAAGCTCGACGTCTTGGACCTTTGCGCTCGCACTGCTTGCTAAAAGAGCGCTAAAACTAAGCGCTAGAATTTTAAATTTTTTACTCTTTTTCAATCTCTACCACCAATGTTTTCGCAGCCATATCATGCAGGCTCTGACGCGAGTTCGTAAAAAGCGCCACCAAAAATCCCATATAAAAGATCATCTCGCTTATCAACCTAACCGCCGCGCGGATCGCTGCAGTAGCGATATCCATAGAGCTGCCGTCAGCGCGGACGCAGTAAATTTTAACCGCAAGCTTGCCTAGCGTCGCGCCGTATAGATAGACAAAAATCGCCTGATATAAAAATTTTATTATCGCGTAATGCAAAATGAATTTTGACGCGATCTTTTGTACCTCAAGATTGCTTCCGCTCTGCGCCGCTGCGACAAGTTCTGGCTCGTCGATAGCAAATAGCACGACCACAAAAAGCGTTACGCTCACCGCTTCGTCGATACTAAACGCAATTACGCGCTTGCTAAGCGGAGCGACGATCAAATTTTATCTCTTAAGGCTTGGTGCGCGATATCGCGCCTATACTGCGCGCCGCTAAATTTTATATTTTCGCACAGCGCGTAAGCCGCATCGCGCGCCTGCTTTAGGCTCTGCGCGACGCCCACGCTTACCAAAACGCGCCCGCCGCTAGCGCAAATCTGCCCCTCCCGCTCGCTCACGCCTGCGTAGCAGATATGCGCGCTCGCAGGAATTTCGCCCGTCTTGATCGGCTCAGGCTGCGAAGAGCCGTAAGGGTAGCGCTCGCTAGCCATCACGACGCCCACCGCAAATCGCTCTTTTAAGCTTATGCTGCTTAGCTTGCCTACGGCGGCGTTGTATAAAATTTCACTCAAATTTCCGTCAATTAGCGGCATCAAAACCTCGCACTCAGGATCGCCGAAGCGGACGTTGTACTCCAGCACGTAAGGCTCGCCGCCCACGATCATAAGCCCCACGAACAGCACGCCGCAAAAGGGCGCGCCCTGCTGCTTCATCCCTTTTAGCGTGGGCGCTACAATCTCGCTCTGCACTCTTTTTATCAGCGCGGCATCCGCTAGCGGGCTTGGCGCATAAGCTCCCATACCGCCGGTGTTCGGGCCCAGATCGCCGTCAAGCAATTTTTTGTGATCCTGCGCTACGGGCAGACTTACGAAATTCTCCCCGTCGCAAATCGCAAAAAAGCTCAGCTCGAAGCCCTCTAAAAACTCCTCCACGACGACGCGCTTACCCGCTTCGCCGAAGCTTTCGCCGCTTAGCATATCCGCGGCGGCTTTTTTAGCTTCATCTTTAGAATTTGCGATGATGACGCCTTTGCCCGCGCACAAGCCGTCCGCTTTGACCACTATGCGGCCGTTTAGAGTATCGATAAATTTTGAAATTTCGGAGAGATCGTCGCTGCTTAGAAATTTTGCGGTTTTAATATGATTTCGCGCCAGAAAGTCCTTCATATAGACCTTAGAGCCCTCTAGCTTCGCCGCAGCAGCGCTGGGACCGAATATTGCAAGGCCTTGCGCTTTGAAAATATCCACGATGCCTTTTGTAAGCGGCTCTTCGGCGCCTACGACGGTAAGGGCTACGTCGTTATTTTTGGCAAAGAGCGCGAGCTCATTAAAATCTTTTAAATCTAAATTTTTACCGAGCGCCTTTGTAGCGCCGTTTCCCGGAGCAAAATACAGATTTAAAACGTTTTTATCCTCGCGAAGTCTTAGCCCGATCGCGTATTCTCTACCGCCGCCGCCGATTATTAGGATATTCAATGAAGCCTCCGTAACGTAAAAAACCCAAGTGAGCGTTGCGTAAAAAGAATCGGCTCAAACAAAGCCAATCTTGCAACTAGGAAAAATCTCTAGGTCGCAACCCGTAACTTTAAAAAAGCTCGAGCCGAGCCGCGTCACACGGACCTCTCACGTCGTCGCTTATACAAATATGTTGAACCCTCATATAAAACGCTCTCGCTTCACCCAGGCTTGGGCAAAATTATAGTCTAAATTTGCTTAAACTATGGCAAAAGCGCCAGATCGACGCAGGATTTTATCGACATTCTTTCGCAGATTATCGGCTCGCAAAACTCGCTCAAAACGCTCGCCGTCGTCCTACCGATACAGATCGCTTTATAGCTCCCGTCCCAGTCGAAATTTGCGGTAAAACCGCGGACGTTTTTAGGCGAGGTAAAAATCAGCGTGCTGCCTTGCGGCGGCTTTGCAGCGGCAGGCAGGCTGAGAATGGAATTTTCATAGGCGATCACGCTTTGCAGCCGCACGCCGGCGCTAGATAGAATTTGCTCCAGTTTCGATACCGTCTGCCTCGCGCGCAGATACAGCGCGTCTGCGCCTTGCAAGAGTGGTGCGATCTCGGCGGCGAATTCATTTCCGTGCCCGTGCCGCGCCGTATAAATGCCGCGAAATCCAAACTCGCGCGCAGCCGCAGCGCATGGCTCGCCGATAGCGTAAACGGGCGTATCTAAATCAGGCGAAATTTCATTAAATTTTATCGCCGCCACCGCATTTTTGGAGGTAAAAATTAGCGCGCCCGTCTGCGCAGGCAGGCTAAATTTGAGAAATTTTATCTCGCAGACCGCAAGCCGCCTCACCTGCGGATGATCAAATCTCGTATTAGACACCAGATATATCAAAACGCCCTCCATGTTTAAATTTGCTTGAGCCTCGCCCCGCCTTCACGACGCGCAGAAACGAAGAAAATGCCGCTTCATTTGCTTTGATTAAATTCCGTTCGCGCCCTATCAATTACGTGCACGCCGCTTAACGCCCAAATTTGCTCTGATTAAACTTTGCTCCGAGCCGCTTTCGGCGCCGTTTAAAATCTGCCCGCAAAGCCTGCTCGCACTTTTTTAGCCACGCTTAAACAGCCCCGTGGCGGCACGCTTTTTTAAAATTTTATCTCACGCCTAAATTTGTAACCAAGCACTCCATTTTGCGCCGACTCGGTCTTTAAATTTAACTTTATAGTCTCAGGCGTCCTCTCTAAAGCTAGTTTAGGGCGCGCTGCCATTTTTAATTTGCACAGTAATTGCCCACGGCGAGTACCTAAAAACACTGTCGCGAGGTCCGCTCAGGACACAGCTAACGCGCCGCCGCTCGCTAATCCCGCCTAGCCCGTGTATGCATCCACACAGATCGCCGAAGTTTCAAATTTAAAGACACGATCACAAAATTTCAAAATTTTGCCGCTTAAATTTTGAAACGCTTAAAATTTCATCCTCGCGCTTAAAAAACTCCGCTAGCATGCTATTTTTTATTGCACTCTTTTTCGTTCTCATCGCCCCGCCGAGCTCAATGAAAAATGCCCGTCCTCGTCCGCTATATACTCGTAAAGCTCGCGCGCGTTCAAATTTGGCTCCTTAAATTTAGCCCTTCAGCCACCCGTTTAAAATTTCAATCTGCACCGCAACGCTCTCGTTTGCCGTGCCACCTTGCGACTTACGCGCCTCCTTAGAAGCGTTTAGATCAAGAAATTTAACCGCACCCGCGTCCAAGCTTTCATCCACTCTTGCAAGCTGCTGCGCGTTTAGCTCGCTCAAATCTAGACCTAAATTTTCCGCATACGCCACGGCCTTGCCCGTGATGAAGTGCGCCCGGCGAAAGGGTACGTTTTTCTCCCGCACGAGATAATCAGCCAAATCGGTCGCCGTGAGGTGCCCACGCTTCGTCATCGCGAGCATATTTTGCTCGTTAAATTTAGCCGTTTTTAGCATCTGTTTTAAAATTTCAAGGCTCGCAAGCGCGGTGGCGACGCTATCAAAAACGCCCTCCTTGTCCTCTTGCATGTCCTTGTTGTAGGCTAGCGGCAAGCCCTTCATCACCGTTAGTAGCGCGACGAGATTACCGTTTACGCGCCCCGTTTTGCCGCGGATTAGCTCGGCGACGTCGGGGTTTTTCTTTTGCGGCATGATCGAGCTGCCCGTGCTGTAGGCGTCGCTGATCGTGACAAAGCCGAACTCCTGCGAGCTCCACAAGATTAGCTCCTCGCACAAGCGCGACGCATGCGTCATCAGCACGCTTACGTTAAACAAAATCTCAAGCGCGAAATCGCGGTCGCTGACGCTATCCATCGCGTTTGGCGTCGCTCCCGCAAACCCGAGCTCTCGCGCGACCGACTCGCGGTTTATAGGATGCGGCGTGCCCGCAAGCGCAGCCGAGCCCAGCGGACAGAGGTTGTTTCGCTCGCGCGAGCTGGCAAAGCGCTCATAGTCGCGGCGAAACATAAACGCGTAAGCTAGCAAATGATAGGCAAGGCTCACTGGCTGAGCGTGCTGAAGGTGCGTGTAGCCGGGCATCAGCGTGTTCATGTGCTCGCTCGCGATATCTCGCAGCGCGGCGACTAGTTCGCGGATCTTTTCGGCAACCTGAGCGCCGCTTTTAAGCACGTAGAGGCGAAAATCAAGCGCGACCTGATCGTTTCTGCTGCGCGCCGTGTGCAGCCTGCCGCCAAGATCGCTTCCGATGAGCTCGCTTAGGCGCTTTTCGACCGCCATATGGATGTCCTCGTCGGCGGTTTTAAACTCAAATTTACCGCTTTTTATCTCCTCAAACACGGCGTCAAGCCCCGCGACGATCTTTTCGCTCTCGCCCTGCTTTAAAATCCCGCAGGCGCCGAGCATTCTTGCGTGCGCCTTGCTGCCTGCGATATCCTCCTGCCAAAGCGCCCTATCAAAGCCGATCGAGGCGTTAAACTCCTCCAAAAGCGCCGAACTCGCCTCGCTAAAGCGCCCCTCCCACATTTTTTTCACGCTCGCTCCTTCGTTTAAATTTTCGGTGATTTTATAAAATTTTAAATCTCGCCGCACAAGATTTGCGGGCGAGAAAAAAGGCTAAAGCGCGGTAAATTCCTAAAAATGCGCGCGCCACGCTTTCGCACTAGACTTTGGAATTTATTGCGCCTCAAGCTTAGCGCTTCAAAAGCGCTTGCTAGCTTATTCGATCCACTTTACTACGTCATCCATGCTGCGGCGGATCTTTTGCGGCTGTGGATTTACGCGGTAGCCGAAAGGTACGAGTAGCGCCACGCGGCGATCGTTCCAATCGATGCCTAAAATTTCATTTAGCGCTGCGCGATCAAAGCCCTCCATCGGGCAGCTGTCGATGCCGCGACTTGCGGCCTCGTTCATCATCGCAAGTGCTGCGAACATGCACTGCGCGTGCGACCAATTAAATAGCTCCTCATCGTCGTTGTGAAAATAACCGCTTAAAAAATCTTGATAAAATTTATGCCTGTCGCCGATATATTTGGGCGCTTCATCTTTTTTACGCGTAATCATTCGCTCGATATAATCACTTCCTAGCTTTATGTCCTTGATCTTTGCTAAAATCACGACCAAATGTGAGCAAGAGGTGATCTGCGGCTGATTCCACGATTTTTCGCGGATCTGCTCGCGCAACGCCTTGTTTTGCACAACCAAAAAGTCCCATTGCTCTAGCCCCGTAGAACTAGGTGCTAGGATGCCTGCTTGCAAAATGGCGTCGAAATCGGCTTTGCCGATCTTTTTATTCTCGTCAAAAATTTTGCATGCGTGGCGAAATTTCATAATCTCTAAATGTGTCATAGTCTCTCCTTAATTAGAATTTTTGTAAATCAAATACCCGCCATCTTTGCGCCTGATGCTGAGGTTGCCCTCGCGCGAGCGCACGCCGATGCGGTAGTAGCCGTCCTCTTTGGTGACGTTGATGTCGCTAAAGCCGCCGATATTTACAGCAAAGCTCGCGCCGCTAAGCGGGATATCTTGCCGCCAAAACTCCGCTTCAAGCGCGCCCGAAGCGTTTGCGTCAGAGCTTTTGAAATCGTCTACGGTGATGAGCTGCACGCTGTCTTTGCGGATGACAAATTTTAATCCGTCGTCAAATTTAAGCGTCTCTAGCGGTAGCTCCAGGCGCGGCGCGAAGCTAGGCGTGATGCCACTTTGCGAGGCCTGCTTTTGTAAATTTGGATCAGTCGAAGTAACCGAGACGTCCAGTGCCCTATGTAGCGCGGGTTTGGCGCTAGCGCTTAGCACAAAGTCATCGTGCCAATCAATCGAGCGATTGACATCAACGATCTTTTCGTGCAGGACCCCGTCGTCGTCCCTATATCGCACAATTAAGCTTTCGATCGTAAGGGCGTCGGAGGGAAGCGCAAAGGTTTGCTGCGTAAAATTTTTAGGCGCGGGAGTATTTTGCGACGTGACGGCGGAGCTTTGCGCCGGATTGGAATTTTGCGGAGCAGATTGCGCGTTTTGTTGCGCAGTGGAATTTTGAGCTGTAGAATTCTGTGCCGCCTTAAAATTTTGCGCTACCGTAGAATTTGGCTCGCTTACTTCTGGCACGATCGGTAACTCATCAGGAGGCGGAAGCGTCGCAACTGAAGGCTGCGCAGAAGAGTTCAGCTCCGTTTTAATGACCTGCAAAGGAGCGCCGATGCCCGCTTTGGGGCCAGGAGCTTTTTTTTCGGTCTGCGAGAGCTGCGCATTCACGGCTTTTTTGGCGACGCTTGTTTTGACGCTAGAATTTGCTTCTGCGGCGCTTTTTTGCATTGCTGCGATAGGACTTTTAGATGTTTCAGGTCTCATTACAGCTTGCTTTTTAGCGTTTGGGCTTTGTGCACCTGTCTTTGGCCCTTTAATCGCCAAATTGGTAGAATTTTGCTCTTTTACCACGACGATGTTGGGTTTCGTAGCGTTTGAATTTGCGCCATTTAAATTCTCAGCGTTTAAAAAAGCGCAAAGACCTAAAATTAGCAAAGAAATTTTTCTCATTTTTTAAGGTCCGGATCGAGCGAGCGACGTTCTAAATAAAGCTTTTGCAGCTCAGCGTTTTCCTCTTTTAGCCGCTCGACGTCGGTGAATAAAAACGCCTTTTCTTTTTGCAGCTGGCGCAGCACTTCAAACGATCGCTTGCCAAATAGCACGTCACCCACAAAGATGCCCGCAAAAACGACGCAGACGATCAGCGCAAGAGCTGCAAAAATCTGTTTAAGCGGCGAAAACGGATTGATAAAATTCAGCCGTTCTTTTAAATTTTTACGCTTTTTTAAAGCTTTTTTAGCGGCAGGATCTGCGTTTTGCGGCGCAAAAGAAAATCCTTGCGTGGCAGAATTTATGTCTTGCGCCGCAAAGCCCGTGCCTTGAGAGCTGTAGTCTGCACTTTGAGCCGCAAAACCCGCGTCGTTTGGAAAGCAGTTTTCTTTAGCGTATAACTCTGCATTCTTTAAATCGCTGCTCCCAATAAATTCTGCGCCGTAAAAGCTCGCGTCTGCTTGCGAGCTACCTTCGTAGTTTCCGCTTCTAGTAGAGCTTTTGCTGCTTAAATTAGAGCTGCTGCTTGTGGCTTCAGAGGTAGAGCCTGTTTCATATATACCACGCGAAGCACCGCTACGATTTTGGCGGAAGCCAGCCCCTACCTCGCTAAAGCCTCCGCCAAAATTTTCATCGCTATAAAATTCATCATCGTCAAAAAAATCGTCCTCGTCAAAGTCTGCGTCTGAATATTTGCCTTGCGTGTCCGTATAATCCGCTCCGTCCGCATAGGTGCGCTGCGCGCCTTTTAAGCTTCGCTTGGACTTTTTTTTAAAAAACATTTTAAATTTGGCTTCCCAAAAACTCGTCCGTCTCGCGCTCAATCTCAAGCAAGCGGTTGTATTTTGCGTTGCGTTCGCTTCTTGAGGTCGCGCCCGTTTTGATTTGGCCCGTATTCATCGCGACGGCGAAGTCTGCGATAAAGCTATCCTCGCTCTCGCCGCTTCTGTGGCTCATGACGCAGCGGTAGCCTTTGCGCTGCGCTAGGCGGATCGTCTGCATAGTTTGGCTAACCGTGCCGATTTGATTTGGTTTTATTAAAATCGCGTTAGCTACGCCTTTGGCGATACCTTCGCGCAAAATTTTCTCATTCGTTACAAAAAGATCGTCGCCCACGAGCTGCACTTTAGAGCCAAGCCTGCTCGTTAGCTTCGCCCAGCCCGCCCAGTCGTCCTCGCTTAGGCCGTCCTCGATCGAAAATATCGGATACTTCTCGCAAAGCTGCGCGTATCGCTCTATCAGCTCTTCGCTGCTAAATTCCTTGCCCTCTAGTTTATATTTGCCGTTTTCGTACAGCTCGCTAGCAGCCACGTCAAGGGCTAGCTTGATCTGCTCGCCGGCCTTGTAGCCTGCTTTTTCGATGGCCTGCATGATTAGTTTGATCGGTTCTTCATTATCGTTTAAATTCGGCGCAAATCCGCCCTCGTCGCCCACTGCCGTGCTGTGGCCGGCTGCGTTTAGAAGGCCTTTTAGTGTATGGTAAATTTCGGTCGCCGCTCGCAGCGCGTCGCTAAATTTATCAAATCCAAACGGCATAATCATAAATTCTTGAAAATCCACGCTGTTGTTCGCGTGCGCGCCGCCGTTGATGATATTAAACATCGGCACGGGCAGCACGCTAGCGTTTGCGCCGCCCAGATAGCGATACAAAGGCACGTCAAGGCTCTTTGCCGCCGCGCGCGCTACCGCCATAGATACGCCAAGCACGGCGTTCGCGCCTAAATTTGAGTAGTTGTCGGTGCCGTCAAGCTCTCTCATCTCGTCATCAAGCGCCTTTTGATCGAATGCATCCAGCCCGATCACAGCCTCTGCGATCTGAGAATTTACGTTTTCAACAGCCTTTAGCACGCCCTTGCCGCAGTATCTCTCGTCTTTATCGCGAAGCTCCAGCGCCTCGCGTTTGCCCGTGCTTGCGCCGCTTGGGACTATCGCGCTTGCTACGGTGCCGTCGCTTAGAGCCACGGTCGTCTTCACGGTCGGGTTGCCGCGGCTATCTAGTACCTCTATCGCATAAACATCTTCGATATAAATCATCATTCATCTCCGCTTTGTAAATTTTCATCCTCGTTGCCGTCACTTAGGCTCATACTGCCCATCTGCTCGCGGATCTTTGCCGTGATCTCTTCAGCGACAGCAGGGTTATTCTCTAGATAAATTTTAGCATTTTCGCGCCCTTGGCCCAGCTTGGTGTCGCCATAGCTGAACCATGCGCCGCTTTTATCGACGATGTCGAGCTTGACGCCGTAATCGATCAGCTCGCCCACTTTGCTGATGCCCTTGCCGAACATTATGTCAAATTCCGCGATCTTAAACGGCGGTGCCACCTTATTTTTCACGACCTTGACCTTGGCGCGGTTGCCGATGCTCTCTTCGTTTTGTTTCAAAGTAGCAATCTTGCGTATATCGATGCGCACCGAAGCGTAAAATTTAAGCGCATTGCCGCCGGTCGTCGTCTCAGGCGTGCCGTAGCCCATCGCGCCGATCTTCATACGGATCTGATTGATAAAAATCACCGTCGTATTCATCTTATGCACGACGCCCGCGAGTTTGCGTAGCGCTTGGCTCATAAGTCGCGCCTGAAGTCCCACGTGCTGATCGCCCATGTCACCCTCGATCTCGTTTTTCGGCGTGAGCGCGGCGACGCTATCTACGACGATAAGATCGATCGCACCGCTTTTTGCTAGGGTTTCTACGATGTCAAGAGCCTGCTCGCCGAAGTCGGGCTGGCTGACGTAGAGATTGTCGGTATCGACGCCTAAATTTGAAGCGTATTTGACGTCCAGCGCGTGCTCGGCGTCTACGAATGCGCAAATTCCGCCCGCTTTTTGGCACTCGGCGATGATATGAAGCGTAAGCGTCGTCTTTCCCGAGCTCTCAGGCCCGTAAACCTCGATGATACGTCCTTTCGGCACGCCGCCGATGCCAAGCGCGATATCAAGCCCCACAGAGCCCGTAGAGATGGCGTCTATCGGCTCGACCTGCTTATCGCCCAGCCGCACGAGCGTGCCCTTGCCGAAAGCTTTGTCTATCGATTTTAGCGCCGCATCCAGCGTCTTTTTCTTTCCCTCGTCCATGTTTTTCCTTAAAAATAAATTCACCTGATTTTACCAAATTTGAAATGAATTTTTGATTATTCGTTCAAATTCGGCGCGGCATTGGAATTTGAAATTTTTAAGGAGCGCAAAAAGTTCTGCAGGGCGAGCGGAGAGCATTAAATTTACACTTCTAAGCACGCCTGGTTTTTCACGTTTTCTTTAGAAATTCCGCATTTTTATGAGGGTTGTAGCAAAATTTCACTATAATTTCACAACATTTCGAAATCACGCCGCGCGCGAAATTTAAAGCGGAGCAAAAAGGATAAAATTTGAAGATTTTTAAGCATATAAACGTCGCTCACTCGCCCGATGCCGACGATATTTTTATGTATAAGGCGATTGATTTTGGCTGGGTGAGTTCAAAAAATCTAAAGCTTAGCGCAACGGCGCTTGATATCCAGACACTAAACGACGAGGCACTAAAGGGCACTTACGAGGCCACGGCGATTAGCTTCGCGCTATATCCGCTAATCTGCGACGAATACGCGCTTTTGCGCACGGCGGTGAGCTTCGGCGAGGGCTACGGACCAAAGCTTGTTAAGAAAAAGGGTGCGGTTTTAAAGCGAAATTTTAAGGTCGCGCTAAGCGGCAAGCACACGACAAACGCCCTGCTTTTTCGCATGGCATACCCGCAGGCGCGCATAGTTTATAAAAATTTCCTAGAAATCGAGGGCACGGTTTTAAGCGGCGAGGCGGACGCGGGCGTGCTGATACATGAAAGCATTTTGGACTTTTCGGACGAGCTTTGCGTGGAGCGCGAGATCTGGGATATCTGGAGCGAGCTAGCGGGCGAAAATTTGCCGCTGCCGCTGGGAGGCATGGCGGTTCGCCGCAGCCTGCCGATAACCGACGCCATCGAGTGCGAGCGCGTGCTAACCGAAGGTGTGCGCATCGCCACCGCGCATAAGCCCTTTTTGTCGCACATGCTCCTCGAGCGAAATCTCATCCGCGTGGACGATGCAAAGCTCGAAAAATATCTGAGCCTTTATGCCAACGAAGCCTCGATCGAGCTTTCGCAGGCGCAGATCCGCGCGGTGGATAGGCTGTTTGAGCTTGGTTACGAGCGCGGATTTTACCCTGCGCCGCTTAGCGCGCAGGAGAATTTTATCCCGCTCGAATATAACGAGATCCGTTTTGCAGACTGCGGCGGGCAAAATCCGATGTAAGGTCTAGTGAGATCAAAATTTAGATGAAATTTAGCGCTTGCTTCGGTTAAATTTTACTCGGAATGAAATCGCGTTTTGGCTAAATTCCTCGTCTTTAAGCAGAGTGTGACTTGGCTAAATTTTGCTTCGGCGCAAAAGTGGGCGCGCAGAGTAGAATTTTATCACGCTCTTGCCATTGCAGTGCTGTGCCGTAGTTTTTGAAATTTAGCCGCGGAGCATAGCGAGTTTAAAATTTAGCGCAAATTTGACGCCGAGTTTGCTGCGGATTTTGCCGCCGAGCGCGTCAATTAACCGCGTGGCGCAGAGCGATTCGTCGCAGTACGATAGCGGTTGCGCTTTTAAATTCGGTGCTACGCGGCGATGAAATTTTACGGCACGCCGGCAGATCGCGCGGCTGTATTTTGTGCCGCAGGGTGCGAGCTGTGCGTGCGATGTAGCGCGCCGCTGAAAACGTATCGAAAGCGAGCTAAATTTAATCGCAGCAGCAGCGTTAAATTTTAAGATAGCGTTCGCGTTTTGCACCTTGCGGCGCGGCGGTATCGCTAAATTTTAAAACGATACGCGGCGAGCGACAAACGCGAAATTTAGAAATAAAATTTAAAAGGCAAAATTTTGAAAACAAAGCAGATGGATTTTAGCAAATACACCTCCGTGCGTATCGGCGGGAGCTTTGCGGTGCAAATTTTAAAAGACGAGGCCGATTTCGCGGAGTTTGAGAGTATAGCGGGGGGCGCAATCATCGGCGGCGGCAATAATCTGCTCATCTCGCCCGCGCCGCCGCACCTTGCGATGCTAAGCGAGGAGTTCGATCGCATAAGCTTAAGCGGCGATGTCCTTAGCATCGGGGCTGCAACGAAGTCGGGTCAAATTTACAACTTTGCCAAAAAGCAAAACATCGGCGGCTTTGAGTTTTTACGCAACATCCCAGGGCAGCTCGGCGGGCTAATCAAAATGAACGCAGGGCTTAGCGACGCTAGCATCAGCGATAGCCTGCTTGCCGTGCGCCTGGCTCGCGGCTGGGTGGAGCGCGAGAGGATAAGCTTCGGCTACCGAAGAAGCGGGATAGATGAGCCGATTTTAGGCGCCGAGTTTAAAATTTCGCGCGGCTTTGATGCCGAAGTCGCCGCGGATTTCGCCGCCAAGCGCGCCAACCAGCCAAAGGGAGCTAGCTTTGGAAGCTGCTTTAAAAACCCGCCGAATGACGCCGCGGGCAGGCTGATCGAAGCGGCGGGGCTTAAAGGCCACGCGATCGGCGGCGCGAAATTTAGCGAGCAGCACGCCAATTTCATCATAAATTTCGGCGGCGCGAGCTTTGCGGATGTGATGAGCCTGATAGAGCTTGCTCACGAGCGGGTTTTGCAGCGCTTCGGCGTCGCGCTCGAGCTAGAGGTTAAAATTTTATAATTCAAGCGCAGGCTTTGCAGACTAAAGCAGCGAGCAGTCGTGACGAGCGAGCGTAGTGCGCACGGCGACGAGGAGGTAAAAAGCTGCGTTTATAACGAATACGGCGTGCTTCTGGGCGGCTTTTGCCTAAGAGCGTTTATTGTGGCGGTCTATATATTTTAACCCCTATCTTTTGGTATTGCTCGGGCGCTTGACCGAGCTTTTAAATTTTATCACTCTTTTGACTCTTTTGCTTTTGCAAGCAAACCGCCTACTTGATCGCTCACATCTGCTAATGGCGTAAATTCACACTATTT
>NZ_CALIMQ010000171.1 GCF_938045535.1 uncultured Campylobacter sp.
AATAAATCACAACGATATTTTGGAATTTCATAAGTATTTTAGCAAAATCAGCCACAGCAAAGGTCGTATTCGTATTCGTGTAAGTCCCAAAATTAGGGAGTTGCGAGATAGCGTGAGCGAGGAGAGCCTGAAGGCTAAAATAGCTGCAATTCGCGGGATAAAAGAGTATAAATTTAACTCTCTAATCGGCTCGCTGACGATTCACTACGACGAAAATATTTTTCCGATGCATCTTTGGGAGCAGTTTTTAAGCGGCATCAGTTCGCCTGAGCTAGTAGCGCTTGTAAATTCCAATATAGAGGCGATTTCTTGAGCGAAGAAACATTGCGTAGTGCCAAAAAATCGCGTAGAATTTCTAATAAATCTCGGAATTTAAATGAGGCGCAAATTGCAGATATTGCTCTTTTGCTCGAAAAAGAGGCACAAATTTTGCAGTTTTATTCGCTGGGCGCAGTTAAATTTCAAGATAAAAAGCTAGGAGAAATTCTATCTTTACGAGCTGGATTACTTGAGCGGATGCTAGATTTTGCAAATTCTTGCGGGCTTGGCGCCACGCCTCCTGAAAATAGCAGTGAGGCACTGGCTGCAAAAGGTATGAATGAGTTTTTGGCTTCGGCGCTTTTGATAGAAAAAAGCTCTATGATGTTTTATGACGATTTAATTAATTCGTGCAAGAACGCGCAATTTAAAGAGCTGCTGTATAAGGCGCAGGCGGTTTCGTATAATGAAATTTTGCCGATTTTAAAGGAATTAAATTCTAAATACGAGGCTGATTTAAATTCTTTGAATTTCACTGATTTATTAAATGAAATTTTAAAAAATCCGCAGGAATTAGAGCGGATATTTCAAAAATACGATTTGCAAAATATTTTAAATAGCGCATTTTCTAATTTAATTAAAGGAATTTTGCAGAAAAATTAAATTAGGATTGCAAAAATCTAAAAAAGTCGCTATAATATCAAAATCTATGTAAAGTTGATAAAATGACTTTATAATCTTAACACAAGGAGAATGAAATGCCGATCCCATTTCTAGCAGGTTTTGCGCTTGGTTGCGCGGCGGTTTACGCTTATAACAATCGAGATAAAATCAAAGAAGGTGCGAATAAAATTGTAAGTAGCAAAAGTGTCGAGGAGCTAAAAAATAGCGTCAAAGGCGGAGCGGAAAAATTAAGCAAAAAATCAAAAGAAATTTTTGCGGAAGCCAAAGAAGGCCTAGACGATGTTGCCGAAGCTGTAAAAAGCAAAAGAAAGTCTGGTAGTAAAAAAGCTGCGACAAGTAGCGCCAGCACTGAGACTAGCACTGCAAAAAAAACCAGAAAAAAGCCGGGACCGAAACCGGGATTTAAAAGAACTAAAAAATCCACCGCAAGCTCTAAGGCTGGCGAAACACCGATAGGTGAGACATCCGCAGCATCTACTACTCCGCTTAATATCCCGCAGATCGTAAAAATGGATGATAATTCTTCGGCTAAATTTACGTCCGCAGACGATAAATCAGAAAAATAGAGGCCTAAATGAATAGATCACTTACGACACAGCGTTCGCCGCTGGATCACGTTTTAAGCGGCGCTATAGCAGGGGCGATCGGCGGTTGCGCCGTAGAGCTCGTTAAAGCCAAAGAAGGCAAGAGCAAATCTAAAGCGATTCGCGATGCGCTAGATATTGCGCTAAGCGGCGGTATCATCGGTGGCGGCGCGATTTACAGCGCAAATAAGCTCGTACAAGGCGAGTATCTACGCGCAGCGGCAGGCGTCGCAGTATGCGTAGGCGCGCTCATTGCGGGTAGAAATTTTATTCTTAAGGTAGGCAATGAGTAATCCGTATATCACAAAAAAAGATTTGAAAGAAATTCTAGACGATTACGATTTTGGTGGCAATAAATATTCTAGCGGCTCGGACGAGGGCTTTGCCGGCGATGATAAGCTTGGCGGTTGGGCTAAATGGATAAACGAGCGGGGAAATTCTGCACCTTTTAATAGTTCTGCTTCCAGCAATAATTCGGACAATAAAGATTCTGCCACTCAAAGTTCAAGCGATGTAAATTCTACTCAGGGCTCCGCTTTCGGTGGAATTTTTAATTCCTTGGGTGGCAGGCAAAACGCGAACGGCTTATTTGGTAGCAACTCATTTATCACAGGCATCGTTCTGGGGGCCGCAGCGACCTATTTTCTAACCGACGAAAACGCGCAAAAAAAGCTTTTTAAGCTCATTGCAAAGGGTACCGAGATGTTTCAGATGGGCGTTGAAGAGATGAAGGAGCGATTCGAAGACGCCAAGGCAGAGATGCAAGAGTAGTCGATGCAAAATTTTAAAATTTTACATG
>NZ_CALIMQ010000172.1 GCF_938045535.1 uncultured Campylobacter sp.
GCATCGCGCCCGAGGAGTCCATGTAATACCAGGTACCGTCCACTCCGGTCATGCCCGTGTGCATCACGCCGCTGGTGGGGTCCAGGTAGTACCACGATCCCCCGTCGTTCACCCAGCCGCCGAGAACCATATAGTAGGCTAAAATTCCAAACGCGCCGATTACGCCCATGATGCCTACGATTTTCCATGCGGGCTTTATGCGCGAGCCGTCCTTTTTAGGCGCCGTGAAGGCATCGACGCAGTTTCTTAGCGCGCGGCGTCCGATGACATTTTCTACCAAGATCATCGGGATCCCAAGCACGATCATTGCGATGCAAAATATGAGCACGTAGGCGCCGCCGCCGTTTTGCCCGACTAAATACGGAAACCGCCACGTGCAGCCAAAGCCGATCGTGGCGCCCGCGACGGTTAAGATATATGTGAGCTTGCTGCTCCAGGTCTGTCTCGGCACGCTCCCTCCTTAAAATTGCTCTTTTTTGAGCTTGTCGAGGAAGTCCTCGATATTGTATTTGGCGCGGTAAGCCTCGCTGATGAGATGGACTATGATGTCGCCGAGATCGACGACGCTCCACTCATCTCCGCTTTCGATAGCCAAAAACTCCTCGCCGAGCGGCTTTAGCGCGCTTTTTAGCTCCTCGATAAGTGAGGCTGCGTGGCGGGAGGTTAGCGTAGTAGCGATGACTACGAGTTTTGCGATGTATTCGCGCTCACTCATATCGATGATCTGGACGTCTTCGGCTTTCTTTTCGTTTAAAATTTCGGCAATCCGCTCCGCCCTTTGCTTTGGATCTTGCATATCTTTCCTTTTATAAAATTTTATGACCTCTGCTGCGATCTTGGGCGGGATTTCGCCTTTGAAATCTCGCCTAAAACCGCTCGAGCTCGCATCTACGGCAATCTCGATGCGTCTTAGAGCCGCCCACTGCCGCGGGATCTCGTAGCCCGGCCGCGTAAGCACCGCAAACTCCGCCAATTTCTGCAGCTCGCCGAAATCGCGCCATTTGTGAAGCTCGGCTAGGTTGTCAGCACCCACGACGATATAGAGCTTTGAGACTGTATCTGCGCCGCCTGTGCTACCTATGCAATTTACTGTGTTGCCTGCGCTATGCGCGTCGTTCATATCATTTATGTCGCTCGCATCGCTTGCGTTGTTTGCTCTACCCATGCCGTTTGTTTCATTTGCGCTACCGCTTACGTTGCATACGCCGTCTGCGCCGCCACTTTGAATTTTATTCGCGCCTGAAATTTCATCCGCATCCGAACTCTCGCTCGCTATGCTACTTGGAATTTCGCGGTTTTTTGCGTTTGAAATTTCGCTCGCATTTGAAATTTTATCTGCGTTTTGGATTTTACTCGCGACGTCCTTGCTATCCGCCTTGCTTTGCGAAATTCCGTCCATTTCGCTTTTGCTACCAACCGAAATTTGTTCCGCCATCCCTCCTTGCAGAGCTTCGTTTTTTGCGTTAGCGGGGATGCTCGCTCCGCCCGTAATATCGGCGGAGCAGGCGTCGCCGCTTAGAATTTTACCTATATCGCACGACAAAGCCCCGTCCGTCTTCTCGGGTAAAATTTCGTCTGCACTGTCCGAAATATAAGCACAGGCAGAAATTTTATTCGCAATATTTGCGCCGTTAGGTAGAGCCTTATTCGTTACGGTTGCCGGGGTTTCGCTCGCCGAGGCTGCCGTCTCCGCCGAGATTTTGCCGTTCGCGCCGTATTTTTCGAGCAGAAATTTCACGCTTTGTATCGTGGGTACCGGCACGTTTTGTGAAATTTCATAATCGCTCACCTCCACGTGCGGGGCGTCGCTCCACAGCGCGCGGCACCATCTGAGCCGCAGCTGCGGCGGCGCCGAAAAGCTCTTTTTAAACGGGTTTAGAAACGACGGCATTATGACCAGCAAATCGGGCTTTAAGCTCGATAAAATCGCCTTTACCGCGACGTCGTGTCCTGCGTGCGGCGGATCGAAACTGCCGCCGAAAAGCGCGATCTTCACGCGCCTGCTCCGCGCCGCTCCGCGCCGCAAAATTTCTCGCCCTTCGCCGCAAATTCTGCGGCATGAAATCTTGCGCGGCGCAATCTTGCTTTATGAAATTTTACGCCGCAAAATTCCGTTTCGCCAAATTTTGTTGCAAAAAATCCCGCGTTTTGTGGCGCGGTAAATTTAAAGGGCGTGGCGGCGCAAAGGCTATGACTGCGTCGCAGCCCTTTTGCGGCGGCAAATTTTAAAAGCGCGCCATCGCGGAATTTTACCCTACTGAATTTTGCTTCGCTAAATTTCATTTTAAGTTCTAAATTTGGCGTCCGGAACTTCATTTCGCTAAATTTCATGCCGTGAAATTTAGCCGCATAAAATTTCGCGGTGCGATCTAAAAAACCCGTCTCGCGCAATTCTGCTTTGTAAAATTTGACGCCGCGTGCCATAAATTTTGATTTGCAGAATTCCGTGCCGCGAAAGTTTGTTCCTAAAAAATTCGTCCCGTAGGTCGTAAATTTCGCGCTATCAAATTTCTCGTCGTGAAATTTAAAATGCGGGTGCCGTGATTGCCAAATTTGTTGCGTATGACGAAGCGTTTCATTGCAAAATTTAAAATCGCGAAGCGTGGCATCGTGTGCCCCAGGCTCCGCGCCGCAAAATTTCGTGCTACCAAATTTTGTTGCAAAAAATCCTGCGTTTTGCAGCGCGAAAAATTTAACGCCGCGATCCATAAATTTTTCCGCGCAAAATCCAGCGGTTGCGAAGCGGGCGTTAGAATTCGGGTTTTTGTAAGGCTTTCGCACGGGCTGCCTACATATATTTTTCTAAAACGCGCGGAATTTCGATGCTGCCGTCCTTGCGCTGGTAGTTTTCCATCACCGCGATTAGCGTGCGACCGACCGCGAGCGAGGAGCCGTTTAGCGTGTGAACGAGGCTATTTTTCTTGCCGTCTTTGAAGCGGATCTTGGCTCTGCGCGCCTGAAAATCGCGACAGTTGCTGATCGAGCTGATCTCTCGGTATTGGTTCTGCCCCGGCAGCCAAACCTCCAAATCCACGGTCTTTGCGGCGCTAAAGCCAAGATCGCCGCTGCAAAGCAGCATGTGTCTGTGCGGAAGGCCAAGGCTAGCTAGCAGATCGCTCGCGCATGAAATCATCTCTTCAAGCATCTTTGCGCTATCCTCTGGGCGCGTGATGGCGACGAGCTCAACCTTTTCGAACTGATGCTGGCGGATCATGCCGCGCGTATCGCGCCCCGCTGAGCCCGCTTCCTTGCGAAAGCAGTGGCTGTAGCTGGTGAGCTTGATCGGCAGCTCCTCGCTGCGTAAAATTTCATCGTTAAAGAGATTCGTAGCCGTAACCTCGCTCGTAGGGATGAGGTAGAGGTTTTGCTCCTCGTCGTCAACGCGGTAGAGGTCGTCTTTAAATTTAGGCAGCTGGCCCGTGCCGTAGAGGATCTGATCGCGCACCAAAAACGGCATATTTACGAGCTCGAAGCCGCGCGAGTTATTAAATTCGATCATGTAATTGATGAGAGCCATATTCAGCTTTGCGCCCAGCCCGCGGATCGCGGTGAAGCGGCTGCCGCTGAGTTTAACGCCGCGCTCGAAATCAAGCCATCCTAGCGCCTCGCCGAGCTCGAAGTGCTGCTTGGGCGCGAAGTCGAACGTGCGCGGATCAAGCACCCTTTTGATACAGACGTTTTCGTTCTCGTCCGCACCGATCGGCACGTCGTCGTCGATGATATTCGGCACGCACGCGGCGATCGCCTCTAAGTTTTGCTCGCGCTCATTTACGAGCTCGCTAAGGCCTTGGATCTTTTGCTTGTTTTCCTCAAGCTGCGATTTTAGCGCGCCTACGTCCTTGCCCTCGCGTGCGGTGAGACCGAGCTCCTTGCTCTTTGCATTTTGCACGGCTTGAAGGTTTTCCAGCTCCGTCTTTTTAGATTTTAGCTCGTTGTAGGCATCCAGTAGCGATTGCAGAGTTTGCGGCGGGACTTTTTTGGCGATAAGTTTTTTATTAAATTCGTCGAAATTCGTCTCGATAAGTTTTAAATTTATCATTTTCTGCCTCTTTTTGGTAATTTAAATTGCGACATTTTAACTAAAGTTTGCTTTAAATACTCAAAATAAACCCACATTTAAGCAATACGGATGAAAAAAAGTGATACAATTCAGTAATATTTTATTATGAAAGGTATTACATGAAGGCAAAATTTGCTTTTTTAGGAATTTTAGCGGCGAGCCTTGCATTCGCACATTTCGGCGTTCTTACAACGGATAAAAATGTCGTAGAGGATCAAAAAGATGCTACTTTAAAGCTAAATTTGGAATTCTCCCATCCGTTTTTACAGGAGTTTATGAATCTACAAAAGCCCGCAGAATTCGGCGTTTTTATTGACGGCGAGAAAAAATCGCTTCTAGGCAGCCTAAAAGAGCAGAAAAAGGGCGAAAATTCCTATTTTGCGGCGGAATTTAAAGCTGACAAGCCATCACTTTTGGCGTTTTATTTTGATCCCAAACCCTATGCCGAGCCGGCTGAGCGCAAGATGATCCGCCATATCACCAAAACCTACGTCGATGCTTACGGCGCGGGCGAAGGCTGGGATAAGCCGCTCGGGCTAGAGGCGGAGATCGTGCCGCTAGTGCGGCCTTATGCGCTGTATGCGGGCGAGATATTTAGCGGAGTGTTTCTGCTGCACGGAAAGCCCATCCCAGGCGCGGACGTGGAGATCGAGCTATATAACGATAAAGGCTACAAAGCCCCTAGCGAGGCGCATGTCACGCAGGTCGTTAAAACCAACGGCGCGGGCGAGTTCAGCTTTGTGATGCCGGTTGCCGGCTGGTGGGGCTTTGCGGCTCTTAGCGAGGAGGAAGCCGCCAAAGGAAGCGAGCAGCCCGTAAATGAGCTGGGTGCCGTGCTTTGGATCAAAGCAGACGAGTTGAAAAAATAGGGGAGCAGCTCGGTGAGATCTCTTTTTTTGGGCGAAATTTGCGCGGCTGCGGATAAATTTAAATTTGCGTTTGAGCGGAGTTTTGAAATTTTATTTTCGTACGTTTTGCTTGGCGACGTAAAATTTCAAGCGAATTCTGCGGCTAAAATTTTACGGGGAAGAATTTTGTCGTTTTGCACCCGCGCGCAGTCTGCGTCTCAGGGTTTGGTTAAAACTTTACGGAGCAAAATTCCGCTGAGTAAAATTTCAAGTAGCAGAACTCTGCTATGTGGAATTTTGCTCGGTAGGAATCCGCTCTTAGTAGCTTCGAGCCGCAAAATTTCATATCCATGGATTTATGAGCTTAAAATACCAGCACGTAAAATTTCGTTTTTTGAAATTTCGCAGGCTCTGTTTTACCGCACAAGCATCTCACCGAGATCGCTCGGAGCCTTAAATTTTGCGTTGCAAAATCCGCTCGCCGCTCCTGCAATTGTAGCAAGCGAAAATTCTTGCGCCGTGCGAGCCGTAAAATTTATCAAATTTGCCGGTTCCGTAAGCGGTTCCGACATCGCTCCGAGTCTTGCGCTGACAGCCGCCGCAGATAGGACGCAAGCTGCGAGTTTTACAGCCGCAAATTTTGCCGCGACTAAAGCCGTAAAAGCAAGGCCTGTAGCAATCAAGGCAATTATCGCAAAGGTCGCAAATGCCTTAAATTTAACTAGCTCCCGCGTTTTTGTGCGTCTAAAAAACTGGAGCGATTTAAAGGAGGCGAGCCGTGCACATTAGCGAAGGAGTTTTGAGCGCGCCCGTGCTGCTTGCCGGCTGGGCGGTTACGGCGCCTGCGGTAGCGGCGATTTTATGGCGCGTAAGGCAGTCTGAAATCCCTAGGATCGCATGTTTTAGCGCGCTGTTTTTCGTCGCCTCTTTCGTGCATCTGCCTGTGGGCGTCAGCTCCATGCACCTGATGCTAAGCGGGCTCGTGGGCGCGTTTTTGGGCTCGCGTGCGATCTTGGCGATTTTCGTCGCGCTTTTTTTGCAAGGGGTGTTTTTCGGCTTCGGAGGGCTTAGCGTGCTCGGCGTAAATACCGCAGTCATCGGCTTTCCGGCGGTTTTGGGCGGGCTCTTTGCCGCCGCCTCAAAAGCGCAAGAGCTAAAAGCGCGCACGCAAAAAATTTATCTATTTTTGGCGGGTTTCGTACCGATCGTCTGCTCGATGCTGCTTCTTGATCTCGTGCTTTTCATTAGCGGGCGGGAGTTTTTTGCTATCGCGACGCTCATCTCGCTCGAAGGTGCGATCCTAGCTGTTTTGGAAGGGATCATCACTCTTTTTGCGCTTAGCTTTATTGCGAAATTTTACGGCGGACAGAGGCGATGAGAGCGCTATTTTTCTTAGCGGTTTTGAGCTCTTTTGCATTTTCGCATGCGCTTCATCTTTTCGCGACGCAAGAGGGCGATAGAGTGGCGATTTATAGCTATTTTTATAAAAATTCTCCCTGCATGCAGTGCGAAGTTTTAATCAATGCGGACGGGCGCGAAATTTTGCGGACCAAGACCGATAAAGAGGGACTTGCGAGCATACGAATGCCAGCTAAAAATTTTACTATTCAAATTTACGGAGGTGCAGGGCACGGTGCACAGATGGAATTTAGCGCCGAGAACTTTGCGCCGCATAATTCCGGTGATCCTGAAAATTCCACGCCACAAAATTCTGACGTTTCTGAAAATCCTGTGCCGCAAAATTTGAACGCCGCTAAAAATTCTGCGTCCAAAGACAGCGCACCCGAAAATATCGCGCCGAAAGCTAGTACGCCTGAAAATAAAATTTCAAGCGCTTCAAAGCCTTTGGAAAATTCTGCCTCGCAAAGTATCTCACCGAAAGAAAGCCCTAAGGGCGATATTAGGAGCCTGGCGTTTCAAAACCAGTCCGCCGAGGCGCCTAAAATCGCGCTTTGTTTGGCCTTGATTTTCGGCTTTTTTGGCTTAATGTGGCTAGCAAAAAGAGCGCGCAAATGAGCCCCACCGTATCGTTGCTCGCGTTTTTCATCTTCAGCTTCGGCGTCGGACTTAGCGAGCAGCTTTATGCGGCGTTTTTTGCCCCGCCGATGCTTCTTTTTGCGCTTAAAATTTCGATTGCGCGCGCGGTCTGCACAAGGCTTGCGGTATTAAATATCTTTGCTATTTTAAGCGCGTTAAGCCCCGCCATAGTCGGCAACTACGAGCTTGCGGGCGTGATATTTTTACGCGCGAATTTGATAATGGCGTTTGCGATTTTGCTATTTTATGGCAAGGATGAATATTTTTTCGCGCGCGGATTTTACGGGCTCGGGCTCGGCGAAAAGCTAAGCTCTTTGGTGTATTGCTGCGGGCGATTCGTAAATTTTTTACGCTCGGATCTGGCGAGGCTGCAAGCTCTTTTGCGGATGCGCGGATTTGTAGGGACGAGCGGAATTTTCACCTATAAAATTTATGCGAATTTAGTTGGGATTTTAGCGATTTCGGCACTTGAGCAGGCAAGGAATTTAAGCCTGGTAATGAACGCGCGAGGATTTTGCGGTAGGCTATTTTACGAATGTCGCGAGGGCTTGAGCGTCTTGGAAGCCTCGTTTTTGGCGTTCGTGTTGGCGTGTGTATCTATTAAAATCGGAGCTATCTTATGAGCTGTTCGCTTAAGGCGCTGGATTTAAGCGCTAAAAATGGCGAGCGAGAAATTTTTCGCGGCGTAAATTTGAGCGTAGGGCATAAGGAAAAAGTGGCGATCTTGGGCGCGAACGGGCAGGGCAAGACGAGCCTGCTTCAAATTTTAGGCGGCCTAAGGCAATGTGGCGAGGGCGAGATCGAGCTTTTCGGTGAGAAGCTTGAGTGTGCGGAGGATTTTGTAAAATTTCGCCACGAGATCGGGTTTTTATTTCAAAACAGCGACGATCAATTTTTGTGCGCGAGCGTGTTTGAGGACGTCGCATTTAGCCTGCGTGCGCAAAATGAGCGGTTAAAACGAGCACGAAATGCAGAGCAAAGGCGTGGAATTTTTTCTAAATTTTTTAACCGTAAGGCGCAAATTTTAAGGCAGGGCAGCGAAAACGACCATCTAAAAAAGCTTGAAATTTTAAGCGAAGAGCAGATCGAGCGCAAGGCGCTTGAAACGCTGCGGCGCCTGGGAATCGAGCATCTACGCGAGCGGGTGCCCTTTCATCTAAGCGGCGGCGAGAAAAAGCTAGTGGCGCTTGCGGGCGCGCTGGTGTGCGAGCCTAGGATACTGCTACTGGACGAGCCTACGACGGCGCTTGATGAAGCGATGCAGGAGCGCGTGGCGGGGATTTTGGCGGAGCTTGACGTAAGCGAGATCATCGTTTCGCACGATAAAAGCTTCATCGATAAAATCGCAGATAAAATTTATTATTTAAAATCTGACGGGCTGTATGAAAGTCCATGATAAAATCATAGATAAATTTATCGTTTAAAATCAAGAGGCTTGTATAAGTCCATAATGGCGACCCTTGCGGGATTTGAACCACGCGTTTTCGCACTGAGAATGCAACGTCCTGAGCCACTAGACGAAAAGGTCAAGAAGCCGCATTATAGCGACAAAAACAAAATTTTAGATAAAATACTAAATGTGGTGTCTTAATATGACGATAAGTTTTTTTAGAATTTTAAAGAACGACACATTGTTTATCGGGCTACGTTATTTAGATTAAAATTTAAAGGTACGATGGATGTAATTTTAATTTTAGTCAATCGCACTTATTTTTGAGATAAATTTAGGACGTAAGATTTATAATCTATCTGAATTTATATACAAGGTGAAGCCTAGCCTATCTTTTCCATCGCCTTGTTTTTAAACGCTACTGGATTAGCGACAAATTGGAAGCTAACCGCCGTTCCGCCGGTGCCTCGTACCACTACGGTACCGCAGCCGAAAATTCTCCCGAGGACACCTTGCGCCACAGATAGGCTCTCGATTTTCTCGTATTTCAGCTCTACGGTGTCGCGGCTGACAAAGCCTGCTTTACCGATTATACGCTGATTTGTAATGGCAAGCTCGTTTGTTTTAAAAACAATCAATCCTTTAAGCAACGCCAGT